>CAZUHR010000037.1:0-15816 GCA_964620335.1 uncultured Desulfobacteraceae bacterium | reverse complement strand
GCATTTCAGTCTCTTTGAGGAGGCTTTAAAGAAAAACGGGAACTCTGTAAAAACAATGATGGTATTCTTTTACAACCTTGCGAAGGATGGAGGGGACCTCCTAAAAAAAACACAAGCACGGTTGTGCGGGAGTTTATCAACGGTAACATCAAATGGTTAAAACCAAAACCAAAATAATCCTTATCATCTTAATTGCCGCCTTTATCTTGCTGGCATCCCTCGGTGGTACCCTTCTCTATTACTATTCCCATCCCGCTGCCGCAAAAGAGTTTATTGAAAAATCAATATCCAGATCTACAGGGAGTACATTTTCAATAGAAAAACTCTCCTACTCCATCAACCCTATAAGGATCCGTGCTGAGGGCATCCTGTTAGATCCTGGCGATAAACTCAGCGGCCTTCATTTGAAAATTCCTGATATTACTGCAGAAATTTGTCTTGAGGGCAAACTGGGTCACAAAAGCCTCGTCTTTGAAAAACTTAAAATTGATCGATTTTCTTTCCATTTGTCTCAAAAAATAGGCCTGCCGGAGTTCCGTCCCGAACAGCAAAGCCGCTCAACTGTAGGTCGCGTCTTTGCAAAACTGATCGCCTTTGTTCTTTTCAGGGACATAAAGCTCCAACAAGGAGAGATGACAAACGGTGAGGCTGCTATTCAATTGAAAGATCAGGATATCAGTTTAAAAGGGATTCATGCACGCCTCACTCCTGATCATCTTTTAGAAATCACCTGCAGCACCCGGATAGAATGGCCTGATAAACAATTGACCTTCACCTCTCCCCATCTTCATATTACTACAGACCAGGCCATATCTCTTAGTGATCCTGAAATAAAGGCCCGGTTGACGGCAAAAAACGCAACCCTTAAGAGCCCTGAAGTCAATGTTAAAGGCGTGGCGGTGACAGCGAACTTTATTTACAATCTCCCCAATAAGACAATCTCTTTTGAGCCTGTAGACTTTAAATTCGAGGGGGTAACACTGAAGCAACAAAACAAAAAAAAATTCAGCACATTTGATCTTTATCTTGAAACAGCAGGAATTTTTGATCTGCCTAAACGCCAGCTTAATGCCCCTCGTTTTCATCTAACAATAAAGGACCTCCTTGAATTGACAGGCAGGTTAAACGCTCATCTTCACCCCCTAAATCCAATGGGAATTGAGATCCTGATCGATGAAATCGGGGTCTATAAAAAACCATCTCCTGCCCCCGAAAAAAGGATTGAAACGTTTCAGCCCGGCAATCTGATGTTCAAATTCGGGCTTGAAGGGGAACAGCTCGTGGTAAATATCAAAGGACATGAGACACATCTAATAAGGTCCGCCCTGGCATTTTATATTCTCCCTCCAGGCTGGCAATTAAGTTTTCTGGATTCATTTGAGCTAACTGCCGTGCAAAAGCAAAAAGATAGTTGGACCTTAACATCCAAACTGGATTTTCAGGGCATGAAATTTCAAAGCGCGGATGCCACCTGTGCGGGAGAAGGTGTGTCAGTCCATGCCGAGGCGGAAGGAAAGTTGGATCCTGCAACACTCCAGATAATTGGCAATGCCGCCCTTAAGATAGATACGGGAGAAATCCTATATGACCGCTTCTATATGGACGTCAATAAAAACCCACTCTCTTCTTCCTTCAAGGGATCATACAATGTTTCAAGAAAAAGCATGCAAATATCAGGGCTTAGGCTCGGGTTAAAGAATATCCTGTCACTGGATATCAGCGGGATTTTCGTTCACAGGGAGGGAGACGAAAAATTACAACTTAGCTTGCATGTGCCGGAAACCTCTCTGGAACCGGCATTTCAGAATTTCGTACTGGATCCCTTTAAGACTGAAAAACCTTTTCTCAAAGCTCTAGAAATAGACGGAAAAATCTCCACGGACCTGGATCTATCCCGCAAGGGTAAGGACTGGGAGGTTTCCGGACACTGCGTGTGGCACAATGGAAAGATTTCAATGGGTGATATGGGCCTGTCCTTCGAAGGTATTGATCTCGACCTGCCAGTCTGGTATCAGACCCATAAAACCGAATTGCCAGGGGATACCATAGGAGGATCGCTGTCAATCACTTCCGTTGCTCTGTCTTTTTTTCCTGAACAGTCGATCACACTCAACCTGAATGCCGGACCGAACTCCATGTTTGTAAAATCGCCGACCGAGCTCAAGATCCCTGGAGGAACAGTCACTTTGGGGCCTGTTGCCGGCAGGGATATTTTTAGCCCCGCTCTATCCATAGACACAAGCCTTGCCATAAGTACCGTCGAGATCAAACCCCTCATGTCAAAAATCCTACAACACCCGGTACAGGGAACTATAACAGGGAGGCTGGATCCCATTCATCTCGAACACAATGCGCTAAAAACAACCGGCGTGATAATTGCAAAGGCCTTTGACGGAGAGATCGTGTTATCCGATCTCGGCGCATCAAGGATATTTGAGTTCTCTCCTGTTTATAAGCTGAGTGCGCTGTTGACGCATCTGAACCTGGAAAAGATTACAACAGGAACCGCGTTTGGAAAAATTGAAGGGATCATGGAGGGACATATCAATGATATTGAGATTGCCTATGGTCAGCCTCAAAAATTTGAGCTTTTACTGGAAACGGTCCCGGAAGAAGGTGTAAGACAAATGATCAGTTTAAAGGCGGTGGATAATATTGCCCAGATCGGCGGGGGGGCAAGCCCGTTCAGGGGCTTGGCCGGAAGTTTTACAGTCCTTTTCAAGGAATTTCCCTATAGCAAGATCGGTGTAAAAGCATCTCTGGAAAATGATGTTTTCAGGGTGAACGGCACCAACAGAAAAGGTGACAAGGAGTATTTGGTAGAAAGGGGTAGATTTTCGGGTGTAAATATTGTAAATCAAAATCCTGATAACCGTATCAGATTCAAGGATATGGTAAAAAGGATCAAACGTGTTACAGCCAAAGGCGGAGGGCCTGTTATTAAATAGAACGTTTACAGGAGGTCAATATGAAGAATTCTCGAAAGGTCTTATATGCGGTAGGTGCACTATTCACACTACTGATTTTTTCCTGCGTCACTGTAAATATTTACTTTCCGGCGGAAAAAGTGGAATCGGTTGCAGGGGAAATCGTAGATGATATTAGAAACCGGAAAGGTGCTGACAAGGGATCATCATTAAAAAATTTACTCTTGCGGAAAACACTCTTTGCACTTATTAGCTCGAATGCCTGGGCAGATGAAGTGACTACGGTTTCCAACCCCACAATCCGCGCCCTGAAAGAGAAGATGAAGGCGCGGTACGCTCAGATGAAACCGTTTTACCAGAAAGGTATGTTAGTCGAAGGCGGCAACGGCTATGTCTCCATGGGAAACACCGAGGGATTAGGCCTTAAGGAGAAAAGGGATCTGATAACCCTTGTTGATTCGGAAAACAATGACAGGACAACGCTGTACAAAGAGGTTGCCAAGGCTCTGAAGATTGACCCAAGCCAGGTCGACAGGATCGCAAAGATCTTTGCCGGAGAATGGCAAAAATAAACCCGCTTTTTTGATTTGCCGGGTATACCGGCAAATCAAAAACTGTTTTTAATTCTGAACACCTGAACCAGGCCCGGTTCTTTCCGCATTAACCAATTCCGCCACGAAACTCCCAACTATTACCTTGCTCTTCACCTTTACCGGCATTCGCCACTCATCCGCCGTTACCCATACCTCGAGTTTGGCATTTTTGCTTTTCTCGAAAACGCCCCCTATATGCTTCAGCTCCGGCTCCACCAGATAAGTGTCATAGGTCGTCCCGGAAAACAGCGTGACTTTTTCCCTCCTTATGACCTTCGCGATCCCGGTTACGCACTTTTTACCGTCCGTGACCGGAATCCTGATCTCGAGATTCTCTTTCAGATCGTGAAGGCGAAAGGCATAAAAAACGGACAACGGGTCAAATGAACCGGGCAAAATGGAAATGGGCGTTCGTTTCTCTCCGAAATTTGAATACGTAGCCTCCTTTTTTTCCCAATCGAAACTCACGAGCACATCCCTCTTATTTTTACCCTGCTTCCTATTCTTATAAAGAACAGCGTGGGTCATACCAGTGTCAGTATAGGCATCTATTTTGTCCCGGACCTTGTAGAAAACATCTGCAAATTTGTTGGTCTTTGCAGTCATCAAAAAGTGTTTCATACTGGCACCGTTTATTTTTTCGGAGGGCATCACCTCCAAAACCGCTTCCCCGACTATTATGAAGCTCCATCTGGCCTGAAAGGTGAGTTTTTCACCGGTATGAAAAGGAATCGCATTTTCAACCCGTTCTGCGCCCTGTGCAAGGCCCAATGTCATAAAAAAGGTCGCCATGAACATAAAAGCAAGTTCGAAAAATAATCTTTGGAGAATATTTTGACGCCTCATGGCAAATAATTTTAAAACCCCACTAAATTCTATATACCGCATTTGTATGGAGGCCAAATCCTCGAGCCGCAAGCTTGCCGGATATATGGTGGACGGACCATGGCGATCTCTTTTCAAAAATCGCATTCAAACTTCTGCCGAAAGAGTCGAACGCCCCCATTCCCGCAAACAACCGGCCTGGAGCAGATATTGAAGCCTAACGCCACGACAAAGAGTTCCTTATGGGGCTGTCCAAAGCCTAATTTCCAGTCCTCACTAACATTCCAAAAAAGGCCAGCCTATGCGGCTTTTGAAAAGAGACCCCCATGCCCCTGCCCGAGTCGCGGTCTGCACTGCAACACCTTAATGGAATCCCAATCCTTCTGTTCCGGCAGACCCGCCAGAAAGACGGCGGGCAAGCAGCAGGGAAGGCCGCTTGCAGCATAGGAGTAGATGCGGGCTGGAAAAGAGTCCCATGCCGAGCCCATTGACCGGCAATAACGACCAATGGAACGCCACCTTGCACAGAGAGACGTTTGCGTCCTTCTACCGGAGTCGTTAAAAAGGTTCCTCTGCCAGGCGCTGTCTCAGCCATATCAGGACCTTGCTAAATTCGTCCCTGAGTTCTGACATCGCCTTCCCGCGGTGGCTCACATGATTCTTTTCCTTTGAAGTCAGCTCTGCAAATGTCTTATCAAGAGGTGGATAGTAAAAAACCGGATCATATCCAAATCCCGCGCTTCCGATCACATCGTGCGTTATAAGCCCGTCACATGTCCCCTCATAGATGAGTGCCGGCCCTCGAGGAACGGCTATGGCAATAATACACATGAAGGTAGCCTCCCTTTCCTCAACTCCTTCCATGGCCTCCAGGAGTTTCAGGTTGTTCGCTTCATCCGTAGCGCCCTCCCCTGCGTACCGTGCGGAGTGAACCCCGGGCATCCCTCCAAGGGCCTTCACCATGAGACCGGAATCATCTGCCAAAGCGGGCAGCCCCAAAACCTTTGCAGTAAAGGCCGCCTTTTTATAGGCGTTATCCTCAAAGGTTATTCCATCCTCTTCAACTATTGGAACGGGACCGAAATCATCCAGGCTTTTTATCTCAATATCGAAATTAGCCAAAAGCCCCTTGAACTCGGAAACCTTGCCCCCATTTCGCGTGGCCAGAACCAGCGGCCTATCAAACCCTTTTTTTTCTGAATTTGTCAAACCCTGATCCTTTTTTTTGTCTTCAAATTTTTTTCGATGCTTCTAGCAATATCCTCATACCCGGGTTTTCCGATCAACGCGAACATAGCCTGCTTGTAAGCCTCAACACCCGGCTGAACAAAGGGATTATGACCCAGAAGATAACCGCTTATGGCCACCGACCTTTCCATCATATAATAGAACTGCCCCAGGTTATAGGCATTTCTCTTAGGGATCTCCACAATAATGTTGGGAACCCCTCCCTTAAAATGCGCATATGCCGGTCCTTCAACAACCTTTCTGTTTATGAAACCCATATCCGAATTCTGATCCGCCAGAAAATTAAGACCGTCAAGGTCGTCATCGGTTGCTGGAATCCAAATCCGATTATCGTGCTCAAGAAGCAGCAGAAAGGTTTCCATTATATTCCTTTCTCCCTCCTGGACCGCCTGTCCGTTGGCATGGAGCTTCTCCGAATAAAGGGAAGGTGAGACCCACAATCCATGGCCTTCGTGGCCCTCGCTTTCAGGAAAGAGTTGCTCCATCCACCTTGCAACACCGTAAAGTGAGACGGCATTGGTCGCAACAACTTCGATCTTTTTCCCCTTAAGCCAGGCTGCATGTCTGAGGCCTGCATGTATGAGTGCGGGGTTCTTCCAGAAATCATCCTGCAATGCGATCTCTCGCATGTTCCTGAAACCGGCCACAAATTCCTCAATATCCACGCCTGCCATGGCCAAGCCTACAAGGCCGACATCCGTCAAAACCGAAAACCTTCCCCCGATGTTATCCGGAATAATGAATGACCGATAGCCTTTCCGGTCTGACATCTTTCTTAGGGCACCTCTTGTTTTGTCTGTAGTGGCAAGGATCATCCGGTTTGCCCGGGCGCCCCAGTTTTTTTCCAGCAATTTCTGGATAATCCTGAATGCAATGGCAGTCTCAGTTGTTGTTCCGGATTTGGAGATTACATTGATCGCAATACGCTTTCCTTCAAGCATATCCAATGTATCCCGAAAATAGTCAGGATCCATATTATTACCCATAAAATAGATCTCCGGCGCGCCACCCCTCTGCTCCTTTGTCAACTGGTTGAAATAACGGTGCGTGAGAGCGTGAAAGGTTGCCTCGACACCCAGGTAAGACCCCCCGATACCCAAAGAAACAAAGGCGTCAATTTCTCCGGCAAGCTCCTCTGTAACCTCGCGTATATCATCCAGATGGTCCGGGGTTATCTCCGATGGGAGGTTTTGCCAGCCGGTCATACAAATATCCCCGTCATGGATGTCACCCTCGTCGTTCTCGAGCATTTTATGGGCCTTTAATATTGCGGGGATCAGGTTCTCTAAATCTTCTCGACGAATGGTTCCCTCACCCGGAGTATCAAACATATAAGTCAGGTCTATGGAAATTTCATTGGCTGACCTGAAATCTTCCGATTCAAAAGGTTGCTGCTCTTTGAGCCCTCTTCGGACCTGCTTTTTTATGGTTTCATTCTCCCTTAAATCGATCAGTTTCAGTCCTTCCATTGTATCCTCCGGATAAATGGGTAATAGTTTGGTTCTTCCGGTTAATGAGTGCTGCAAAACCGTTCTGATATAAGGTTGTCAGATGCGAAGGGTAAAGAGGTCTTTTCTTCGATTCCGGGCTTCTCGGCCTTCATGATTTCAGGTTGTTATGGGGGCCGCCTCGGGCGGGGCCTTAGATTTCATACCCTATAGGGGCTGTTCCAAGACCGCGTATTTGTATTTAGGCGTAAGGCCAAGCATTAAGGCAAAGGTATGGGACTCTTCGAAAGGACGCATCTTCCGGATAAAAACTCTTCTGCTCTGTGCAGCGGCCCGAGTCGCGGTCTGCAAGGCCACAATGACACGCTGACTCATAATGAGCTCAAACAACGCCTTTTATGTCCTGTAATCCGCATTGATCGTCACATATTCATGGGTAAGATCGCAGGTAATGACACGATCCTGATAGTTGCCCTGATGAAGATCAATGGTGAGGACAAATTCTTCTCCCGCCATTCTTTCAGCCGCCATTTCTTCCGCTTCAGTGCCCTTTCCAAAACCTCCTTCAACGATCTGAACATCATCGATCCATATATCCACGCTCTCCTCTTTCATTACGATGTCCGCCCTTCCAAGGGCGGCCATGATCCTGCCCCAGTTGGGATCCTTGCCGTAAAAGGCGGTCTTAACAAGGCACGAATTTGCCACGGTACGTGCTGCTTTTATGGCGTCGGAAGAACTCAGGGCGCCTCTTATCTCAATGGGAACAAGCTTTGTAGCCCCCTCGCCATCCTTTACCATCATGCGGGCAAGTTCTCCCATAACGGTCTCCAAACCTTGTTTGAAATCCCTGTAATCCGCCTCCGACAGAGCCCCGTTCCCGGCCATACCATTGGCCATAACAAGAACCATGTCATTGGTACTGGTATCCCCGTCCACGCTAATCCGGTTAAAGGTAGTTTCTACCGAGGAAAGAAGAGCATCCTTCAGATCTGAGGAATCCATGCGTATATCGGTCAGGACAAAGCTGAGCATAGTGGCCATGTCGGGCATGATCATACCAGCCCCTTTGGAAATACCCAGGATACGGTACGGCTGTCCCCCTGCCCGGCCATCAAAATGGCTCATTTTGGGAAAGGAATCAGTCGTCATAATTGCCCGTGCGGCCAGTGGCATACCATCCGGGGACATCGCCTTTACAAGGCCCGGTACGGCTCCGGTAATTGCTTTCATATTCATGGGTTTACCGATGACACCTGTAGAGGCTACAAGCACTTCATCAGCCCGAATACCCAGTTGTTCCGCCAGTAGCTCAGCGGTTCTCCGCGCATCGTCCAGGCCTGTCTTTCCATTACAGGCATTGGCATTTCCCGCATTAGCGACAATGGCCCTTGCCCTCCCGTTCAGGATATGGTCCCGGCTGATTATTACCGGAGCTGCCTTTACCTTGTTGTTAGTGAAAACCCCTGCCGCAGCCGATTCCCTTTCCGAAAAAATCAATGCCAGATCCAGAGATTTGTCCTTCTTCAGTCCCGCGGCAACGGCCGAAGCCTTAAAGCCTTGGATGCTATTTTCTTTTAGAATCATTTTTATACCCGATTAGGAGTCAAAGCCGGAATCCGGAATATCTACCCAATGATTTAATTATAGGGCCCGCCGGCCATACGGCGGGATGGGTTATATCATAGGGCCATAGGGGGTCTCTTTTCAAAAGCCGCATCAAAAATTCTGCTGAGATAGTCGAACGCCCCCACACCCGCAAAGATTAGGCCACCGAACAGGCAGTAAAGGCCAACGCCACGACAAAGAGGCCCTTCAGGGGCTGTCCTAAGCAGAGGTTTAAGTCTTCACTGCCGTTCCATGAAGCAAGGTAAGCATATGTGGCTTTTGAAAAGAGACCCCCTATGGCCATTCCTTTATGTTTTTAAAAGTCGCATCACAGATTTTGCCTTTTTGGATTAGGCATGGTTTTGAGGCCTTTTCTGGGTGACTGGCGGGAGGCCACGGGAGGCCACCTTATGCCCTTGTAGCTTTAGCCATCATTTACTGGCCCCGCAGCACTTCTTATACTTCTTACCGCTCCCGCATGGACAGGGATCATTTCGTCCAATTTTTTTACCCTTACGCCGGACTGTCACAGGCTTATCCCCCCCGTCCCCGTGGATCAAGTTCATGTCCCTCTTCTTTTTACGGCTTATCTCGTCCGGCCTGCGTCTAGCAAGTTGCAGGCGGAAGAGCATGCTCAGGGTCTCCTCTCTGATCCTGTCCATGAGTTCCCCGAAAAGCGCATAACCTTCCTTCTGATATTCCCTGAGCGGATCAAGCTGGCCATAGCCTCTAAGGCCGATACCTTCTTTCATGTTTTCCATATCCTGAAGATGATCCACCCACTGGTTATCAATGATCTGCAGCATAACCAGCCGTTCAAGCCCCTCCAGATCTTCCTTTCCGAACAACTTCTCCTTTTCCTGGTAGGCGGATCTTATCTGTTCCCTCAACAGGTCGCCCAGGTCCTCCGCTTTCAAACCTGCGAAAACCTCTTCATCCATATCTTCAGGACCGATTTTTGCCTGGAATCCGAAAAGCCTCAGGATATTTGCCTTCAGGCCCGGGATATCCCATTCATCCGAGTATACACTCGGATCAATCCATTTTTCGAGCAGTGCATCAACCTTGTCATCGATCATATTATGGACAATGCCCTCAATTCCTTGACCCTCCAACACGTCTTTCCTCAAGGAATATATGATCTCGCGATGTCTGTTCATTACATCGTCATACTCCAGAAGGTGCTTTCTTATATCAAAATTGTGGGCCTCAACCTTTTTCTGGGCATTTTCAATTCCACGGGAGATTAGGTTGTGCTCGATCGGCTCACCCTCTTCCATTCCCAGACGGTCCATGATAGACGAAATTTTTTCGGAACCGAATATCCTGAGAAGATCATCTTCCAGGGAAAGATAGAAACGGGAGGAGCCAGGATCTCCTTGTCTTCCTGACCGGCCCCTAAGCTGGTTGTCAATACGACGGCTCTCATGCCTCTCTGTTCCCAGGATATGAAGACCTCCCAGATCTGTTACGCCTTCCCCCAGGACAATATCGGTCCCTCTTCCGGCCATATTGGTCGAAATGGTTACGGTTTTTGCCTGTCCCGCTTTTGCGATGATCTCCGCCTCCCTCTGATGATGTTTTGCATTAAGTACGGAATGTGGAATACCGGCCCTCTTTAGCATCCTGCTCAACATTTCCGATTTCTCAATTGAAATGGTGCCCACCAGCACGGGCTGCCCTTTTTCGTATAGATCTTTGATCTCCTCAACAACCGCCTTAAACTTCTCCCGTTCGGTTTTATAAATAGCGTCGGGAAAGTCCGTGCGGATCATCTCTTCGTTAGTGGGGACGACCGTTACATCCAGTTTGTAGATATTGTTAAACTCCTCCGCCTCGGTATCCGCTGTACCGGTCATACCTGCAAGTTTTTCATACATCCGGAAAAAATTCTGAAAGGTAACCGTGGCCAGTGTCTGGTTCTCCCCAGCAACGCGCACGCCCTCCTTGGCCTCCACTGCCTGGTGTAAACCGTCACTCCAGCGCCTGCCCGGCATCATCCTGCCAGTGAATTCGTCTACTATCATTATCTGGTCATCTTTGATCACATAGTGAACATCCTTTTCAAAAAGCCAGTACGCCTTGATAAGCTGCTGGGTGGAATGAAGGAGTTCCGAGCTTCTCATATAACGATCTTCAAGATCTTTTAGGCGTTCAATTTTCTCCTCTTCGCTTAACTGCTTATCCTCCCGGATAAAATGGCTCTCTTCATCCAGGTCGGGAAGAATAAAGTCCCCAAGCCCGGTGTCCGAAACCAGTTTTATCCCCTTCTCAGTCAGCTCCACTGCATTACTTCGCTCATCAATAGTACAATAAAGGATTTGATCCAGCTCAGGCAGAAGTTTTTGGGCGCTCAGCATGTTTTCAGTCCTGTCAATCTGCTTTTTAAGAGTCTGGTTCTGAGCCAGGATATCGAGAAGAACCGGGTTTTTTGGGTCTCCCCTCTTGATCTGAACCAGCGTCTCAATGACCTTATCATCCGCATCCCCTCTATCAAGTCCGCCACGCACTTCTTTCAGGAGGGAACGCACAACCGAATTCTGCCTTTTTTTCAGATTTATTACGAGGGGCTTAACCTCCATATATACCTCGTTCCCGCTGTGTTCCACAGGGCCGCTGATTATAAGAGGAGTCCGTGCCTCGTCAATCAGGATACTGTCCACCTCATCAACAATCGCATAATTATATCCCCTCTGGACGAAATCCTGGACGTCGAACTTCATATTGTCGCGAAGATAGTCAAAACCGAATTCATTGTTGGTCCCGTAAGTGATATCGCAACCATAGGCCCTTTTCCGTTCGGAATCATCCATGCCGTGCACGATTACACCGACCGTAAGACCCAAAAAATTGTAAATTCCCCCCATCCATTCGGCGTCCCTTTGTGCCAGGTAATCGTTGACTGTCACGAGATGTGCGCCTTTGCCGAGCAGGGCATTCAGGTAAAGGGGAAGGGTAGCCGCCAAGGTCTTACCTTCACCTGTCTTCATTTCAGCGATCTTTCCCCGGTGAAGCACTATTCCGCCTATCAACTGAACATCGAAATGACGCATGCCCAGTACCCTCACAGATGCTTCTCTGACCGCGGCGAATGTCTCCGGCAGGAGGTCGTCCAAAGATTCCCCATTCGATAACCTCCCTCTGAACTCCCCGGTTTTCGCCTTGAGTCGATCATCACTAAGGGCCTGAAACTCCGGCTCCAGTTGGTTGATCTCTTCAACCAGCGGTTCCATTCTTTTCAATTCCCGTTCATTGCTGCTTCCAAAAATGCCTTTTATGACTTTTCCAAACATGGTTTCCTGCCTAATAAATTATTGTCGCTCATTTAACGACGACATCAACAGTTATTTGTTCATCTTAATGAAGGCGGTGCGAAGAAATTGGCACCGCCGTAAAGGTTCTCGAAACTCATTCCCCGGCACTTATAAACGATACAAATAAATCAAATTTGCCAGGCCATAATTATGGGCGCAAATATTAAAAAACTTTATGTATCAAAAATCAAGACTTTAGTGGCGGATCGGTATTCGGCTTCCTGATGAAAGACGGCCGGCAAAAAAGGAATGAATAATCCCATCCGTTGAGCCTTCGGCCCAAAAGATCGGGCTTTTAAAGTGAAATAAGACAGTCAAAATTAAAGACAAAAGCTGATTAATTGAGGATATAACGGAGGGGATTAACTGCAACCCTGTTCAGGTGGACCTCGTAATGGAGGTGGGGCCCTGTGGACCGGCCCGTATTCCCAACCAGAGCAACTGTTTCGCCCCGCTTGACATGCTGGCCCTTTTTTACGAGTGTCTTTTGCAGATGCGCATATTTCGTCTGCACGCCATAGCCGTGCTCGATTATCAACACCTTGCCATACCCATGGTCCCAACCGACATGGGATACAATTCCGTTAGCCGGTGCAATGATTGGCGCGTTCATCCTCGTGGAAATATCTATCCCTTTGTGGAATTCCTTCTGCCCTGTAAAAGGTGAAACACGGTATCCGAAACGGGAACTCATCCACCCCTTTGTAGGCCAGATGGATGGTGTTGAGGCAAGCAGTATTTTTTGGCTTTCAAGAAATTTACGAAGCTCTGTTTTATTCTGCTCCCTGAGGGCAATTTCATTCTCTACGCTATCGAGTGAACGGTGCATCAAGCGAACCATTTCCTTGTGGCTATTCTCCATCACCAGCTTGGGGTCCGTGAAGGCTGGATCCGAGCCTCCTATTCCATTAAATTGAGAACCATCCTCGCCCGTTTCGAGGTTCACCATAACCTTGAGCTTTTGATCAAAAGCCTTCAGTTTGTCTAATTTTTGAGTGATCTGGTCGATTCGCTGAACTAAGTGAGCAAAATGTCTCCGCTGTTGTTCGTTATCGGATTCTAACCTAGCCAACCTGGGCATATCGGCCTTCATGGTCCAGTAATCGTGAACGATCCAGCAAAGAGAGGCTGCTGAAAAAACGGAGAAGATGGCGATAAAAATTAAGAAAAATCTAGAAAGCCTGAATTGTCTGACCCTGCTTGTACTATCAGGAACGAGGAATATGCTGATTTTTTTGGAAGCCAACTCTTTCCCTCATTTGAACGGAAATGCGAAAAAAACCTGCGTATTAATTAGCCAATTTTTGTTAACAAACTCATATCCAAATGTCAAGCTACATTCCGTCCTTCGTTGCTTTTTTAAGTTTTCTTGGCCTGAAAAAATGAAAAAATACTCTCGGCCACAGAACGGCTGATACCTGACACCCCGGAAAGGTCGTCCAAACTCGCCCCTGCAATTGTCTCTATATCCTTAAAATGTCTTATTAAATACCTTTTCCTCGCCGCACCGACGCCGGGGATATGATCCAACTCGGATTCTGTCAGGGCTTTCCCCATAAGCCTCCTATGGTAAGCTATGGCCCGGCGGTGAGCCTCATCCCTAATCCGCATCATTAAGAGTAGTACGGGATGATCGGGCCTGAATATTACAGGATTTTTTCTGCCCGGTATATAAATTTTATCGTATCTCTCAAGCCTTTCTCCGTCCGGCTTTGCAATTGATACAACCTCCGGGATGTCTTGGCTCGTCATGGTACCAAGTACCCGTTTAACTGCTGAAAGATGGCCCTTGCCCCCATCCACTAAAATAAGATCGGGCGGATCACCTTTTGCCAATCGCCTCGAAATCAGTTCGGCCATCATACCGTAGTCATCAATCCCCTTGACCTCCTTTATCCTGTAATTTCTATATGCCGATCTGTGCGGCATCCCATCAACAAATGAAACTACTGTTCCAACTGCCATATCCCCGTGCAGGTTTGAAATATCTATTCCCTCGATGAACCTGGGTGTTCTTTTCAGATTTAAAGAGGCCTGAACGGACCTCATCATGTCCTCCTTCATAAACCCTGACTGGTCCGGAAGGAGGTTTTCCGCATTTTTCACTGCCATCTTCACCAGTTGATGTTTTTTTCCCCTTTGAGGTCTCTTAATTACAAGTCTTTTTCCAGCCACATCGCAAAGACGCTCGGTAATGGAAACAAGATCCTCGACCGGTTCGGATATAAGAATCTCTTTTGGAATAAATGCCTCATTGAAATAGTATTGTTTCAAAAAGGCCTCCATGACCTCGGCGGAAGTGCCACCCGGATTCTTGAAGGAATAGCTGCGATTTCCTACCACATAACCATTGCGAACAAAAAGTATCACAACCTGGTACAGATCCTTTTTTTGTGCCAGGCCGATAATGTCCTGATCTTCCAAACGCGCAGAAACCACATGCTGATGCTCCACAGTAGTCTCTATAGCCTTTATCCGGTCTCTTATCCCGGCAGCCATCTCAAAATCCAAAAGGCCTGCCGCTCTGTCCATATCCTTTTTAAGCCGGCGGATCAATTCCCGGTTGCGACCTTCCAGAAACAGCCTCACCTGTCTTACAACAGCCCGGTAATCTGACACGGGAACATCGTATGTGCAGGGACTTAAGCACAGCCCCATCTGATAATTCAGACAAGGTCTTTTGCGTTTCGGCAAGCTGCTACTCTTGCATTTTCTGAGCCGGAAAACGCGGTCAATTACTTTAAGGGTGCTTCGTACAGAATGGGCAGATGAAAAGGGGCCGAAATACAGTGCCCCGTCCTTCTTGATTTTTCGGACAATGCTCAAGCGAGGGTAAGGCTCCTCTATAGAGAGTCTGAGACATGGGTATTGCTTGTCATCCCGGAGGATAACGTTATATCGAGGCATAAACTTCTTAATAAGATTACTCTCAAGGATGAAAGCCTCTTTTTCAGTTGTTGTAATAATAAATTCAAGGCCGGATGCCCTCTTCATCATGATGGACGTTTTATGCGGAAGGTCGTCCGAGGGTCTGAAGTAGGACAGGACCCTTTTCCTGAGGCTCTTTGCCTTTCCTACATAGATCGCTCGCCCGGAACGGTCAGCAAAAACATAAACGCCCGGCCCGTCCGGCAGTGTGTGCTTCAATATCTTAGGATCCAGTGTGCCTGCCGCCTCCGACCCCATTGTCATTCCCCGGTTGTTCCCTTTGGGTACCTGCATTTTTCGTTCCTGGAATATTTGGCACTTACAGTCAGAATTGGTCCCATTCCGTAGGCAGACGTTTGGTCATAATGACCAGATTGCAGGGATTCCCTCCCCTGTCCAGCACATAATCCTCCAGAACGGCCTCTTCGGTAAAATCAAGCTTCCTGACAGCGCTCATGACGGAGGCATCCCTTTCCTGTACCAGACGCATGACTACCGTCTTGAGTCCTATTGCCATGGCGACATTTACGAGGTCGAGTAGCATCCAGGTACCTAACCGTTTTTCACGAAAGGAGGGGTCGACCACAATCCGCACTTTGCCGATGTGGCTTTTCGCACCGTAATGTTTCACCATAAGGGCCGCATTTGAGATAATGCGCCCCTCAAGAAGGGCAACTATTGAGACAACACGGTTCAAATCCAGACTCTTGACCCAGTCATCAAACAGCCTCGGATCTGCCACGTCATGATTCAGAAACCACAGCTCATCCTTGGAAAACCGTTTGAACATCTTAAACAAGGCATCCTCATCACCGTGTTTCAGCGGCCTTAAGGTAACACCGGTTCCGTCCTTAAGGATAACCTCTTTGGGGTAATCCATTGTCACGTCTGCAAGACTCCGGAGGGAACTCATCTTCTCCTCTAT
>CAZUHR010000036.1:0-15960 GCA_964620335.1 uncultured Desulfobacteraceae bacterium | reverse complement strand
GTGAAGGGAGGACAATATGTCGAAAAAAGGTCTTATTGGCATTTTGGCAGTGTTAGTAGTTTTAGGAATGGCCTCGCTGGCCCTGGCAGAGGATGGGGCCGCCAGAGCCGCAGGCTTGTGGACGTTTTTCGGAATCGCGATCGCATGTGGTTTTGGAATCGGCGTAGCCGCCTTTGGCACCGGCCTTGGTATGGGCCATGCCATTAATGGGGCTCTCCAGGGAACAGCCAGAAATCCTGAGGCAGGTGGTAAAATCATGACCACCATGATTATTGGTCTGGCTCTAATCGAATCCCTTTGTATTTATGCTCTGCTGATCTGCTTTATCATGGTATTCAAGATCCCTGATCTTGGGCCCATGCTGGAAGCCATTGTGAAAACATTCGGAGGGTAAAACACTTTGGAAAAAGGGCCCATACCAGTGGGCCCTCTTTTTTGTCTTATTATGTGCATAAATTCACAATAAGTTTTTAGCCGGTCCCTGCCCAATGAGCTTTCTTTATCTCGAAGGTAATTCATGGCCAAATCCTCAAAAATACCCGCGCCTACCATTGAACGCCTTGCGCTGTATTCAAGACCGCTTGAAGCCTTGCAGAAAAACGGGACCCCGCTTATCCTGTCTGAAAAACTTGCAGAACTTTGTGGAGTCAGCCCAGCACAGGTGAGAAAGGACCTGGCGTACTTTGGCGAATTCGGGATTCGTGGTGTCGGATATGACGTAAAAGCCCTGTTACAGGAAATCAAGCACATACTGACTGCCGACCGGGAATGGTCACTCTGTATTGTGGGTATGGGCAATCTAGGTAGGGCACTTGTGGAAAATGAGAACTTTCAAAAAAGGGATTATAAGTTTGTAGCCGTCTTTGATTCGGATCCCAAAAAAATAGGGAACACCCTTCCCTGTGGACTGACAATTGAACCAGCCACCAAGATCAGGGATCTGATACAGGAGCTCGACATAGAAATCGGCATTATCTCAACGCCGCCTTTTGAAGCGCAGCGAGTCGCTAATTTACTCATCGACTCCGGGATCAAAGCAATCCTCAACTTCGCTCCCACACGCATAAGAATCCCCAAGAATTTTGCTGTTGAGAATGTGGATTTTACAGTAAAATTCGAAAATCTTGTTTATCATCTTGGGAAACTTAGTTAGTCTAATTGTCGCCGGCAAACAAGGCTTTTAGATACTGGCCCGTGTAAGATCCCGGAACCCTTGAAATCTCTTCAGGTGTTCCCGTTCCCACAACGTATCCGCCCTTTTCCCCTCCTTCCGGTCCGAGATCAATAATATGATCCGCGGTTTTTATCACATCCAGGTTATGCTCAATGACCACAACCGTGTTCTTAAGCTCTACAAGATAGTTCAAAACTTCGAGGAGTTTCTGAATGTCGGCAAAATGCAATCCCGTAGTCGGTTCATCAAGCAGATAAAGCGTCCTTCCCGTGTTTCTTTTACTCAACTCTCTGGAGAGTTTAATCCTCTGTGCCTCACCGCCTGAGAGGGTAGTAGCGGGCTGCCCGAGCTTGATATAGCCGAGTCCCACCTCAATAAGCGTCTTTAGTTTATTTTTAATACGAGGAATGGTCTCAAAAAAAGCAAATGCCTGGTTTAGGGTCATATCCAGGACATCTGCAATATTGTACCCCTTATATTTTATCTCCAAAGTATCGCGATTGTAGCGAAGACCCCCGCATGCCTCGCATTTAACGTAAACGTCCGGGAGAAAATGCATCTCTATCTTTATTATACCCTCACCCCTGCATGCCTCACATCTGCCCCCTTTAACATTGAAACTGAACCTCCCTGGCTTATATCCTCTTACCCTTGATTCCGGCAGCATGGAGAAAAGTTCGCGGATATAGGTGAAAGCACCGGTATAGGTAGCCGGATTGGAGCGTGGTGTTCTACCGATAGGACTTTGATCAATGTTGATCACTTTGTCGATGTTGTGAACCCCCTTGACGGATTTGACACGGCCGACCCTTCCCTTAAATCGATAAAGCTTCTGGCATAGGGCAGCATAGACAATACCGTTGATCAAGCTGCTTTTACCGGAACCTGAGACGCCCGTAACACAGGTAAAAGTGCCTAATGGTATATTTACAGCAATCTCTTTCAAATTGTTTTCTTGAGCACCTTCAATCACAATGGTTTGACCATTACCCCTTCTCCTTGCCTGCGGTACTGGAATTTTTCGCTGGCCCGACAAATACTGGCCGGTCAGAGAAGTATCATCATGAATCAGTTCTTCGGGCGTACCCTGAAAAACCACATGGCCGCCCTTCAGGCCGGCACCCGGACCCATATCAATCACATAATCGGCGGACAAAATGGTTTCCGCATCATGCTCTACCACCAAAATTGTATTACCCAGATCCTTCAGGTGTTTCAGGTTTTTTAACAGCCGGAGATTATCCCTCTGATGAAGGCCAATGCTGGGTTCATCCAGCACATAAAGAACGCCGGCCAGCCCGCTGCTTATCTGTGTTGCGAGCCTGATCCGCTGATCTTCTCCCCCTGAAAGTGTCCCGGACGAACGGTCAAGGGTGAGGTAATCAAGCCCGACACTTCTCAAAAAATCGATGCGGTCTCTTATCTCTTTAAGAACCCTTTGGGCAATTATCTTTTCCTTTTCTTTTAATTTTAGGGTTTGAAAAAATTCATAGGTCTTTTCAACGGACAGGGAAGTGACCTCAGAGATCGTCTTTGTTCCCACCCGGACTGCCAGGCTGATCGGTTTCAGCCTTGCCCCTCCGCAGGCTGGACAGGGTCTTATGCTCATGTAATTCTCAATCTCTTCCCTCACCTGATATGAATCGGTTTCATGGTACCGCCTTTCCAGACCCGGAACAACGCCTTCAAAAGCACGGTCATAAAAATATCTTCGTTCATCCCTTTCAAAGTAGAATTTGATTACATCCTTGCCCGAACCGTAGAGGAAGGCTTCCTGTACCTCTTTTGGCAGGTCCCTGAAAGGCGCATAAATATCTATATGGTAATGCTGGCACAGAGAATCTAACATCTGCTGGAAATACACAGAGTGCCGCTTCGACCACGGCGCTATAGCTCCTTCTCTCAATGAAAGTTCAGGGTCCGGAACGATCAGGTCAGGATCAAAATACCTCTTTGTGCCCAGCCCGCTGCAATCAGGGCATGCGCCCTGGGGGTTGTTAAAGGAGAACATCTGGGGGGTCAATTCCGGGATACTTAGCCCGCATTTGGGACACGCGGCCTTTTGGTTGAAAAACATTTCCCTTGTTCCAGTGACATCTACAAAGGCCTTTCCTTCTGAAAGCGACAGGGTGAGTTCTATTGAATCGGTAAGGCGCCTTTTGATCTCGGCATTGATGATTAGCCGGTCCACTACAACACTGATCGTATGTTTTTTATTCTTATCAAGTACTATATCCTCTTCCAAGAGCCTGATCTGATCATCTATTTTGACCCTGGTAAAACCGTCCTTTCTAAGCCTCGAAAGGAGCTTTGTGTGTTCTCCCTTTCGCGCCTCAACTATTGGTGCAAGGATCTGTATCCTGACCCCCTTATCAAGCGCCATGATTTGATCCACTATCTGCTGGGTAGTCTGGGAACTGATCTTTAAGCCGCATTTCGGGCAATAGGGCTGGCCTATTCTGGCGAACAGAACCCTCAGGTAATCATAGATTTCCGTAACGGTCCCGACTGTAGAGCGGGGATTCTTGCTCGAAGTTCGCTGCTCAATAGATATGGCGGGTGACAACCCTTCAATGGAATCAACATCGGGTTTATCCATTTGTTCAAGGAACTGCCTTGCATATGCCGACAGGGATTCTACATATCTCCTCTGTCCTTCTGCATAGATGGTATCAAATGCAAGAGAAGACTTCCCGGAACCCGACAACCCTGTAATGACAACCAGTTGATTTCTTGGGATATCCAAAGATATATCCTTGAGATTATGCTGCCTGGCCTTTCTTATTTTTATGTATTCATTCGGCATGGATAAAAATTATGACTTTCAACAATTTCTGGTCAATGGTCACTTTTATGGTGAAATGGGCGATTGCAGCCATTCCCGCATTTTTCATCTTATTTCTTATATTTTCTGTATTAGGGTTAATATTTACTGACTTTAAGTCATTATAATTGATAAGGTTTCGTATTTTGGGGACCGGATTATAGAGAGTTTCCCCTTCTATATCAAGGCAAATTAAACTGCATGAATACAGGACGTCATGGCGGAAACTCGCTGGCTAAAATTGGGCATCCTGACTTATCCTCTCGACCCTTCTCCTCCATCTGGCTGGGTTTGGGACTTGCCACTTTTTCATTGAAATGATAAGATGCGCTCACCCTTAAGAGTACGTACCATGCCCGGCACATAGCCCGTCAGTTCACCTGACCGGTGTTCCACTGCGCTTAACACCGTCAGGTGACTTCATTGTTATACACAAAGGATTATATCAGATGGTTGAAAAATTGCGGATTCGTATTTCTCAAATATTTGCTGGTTTATTAGTTGTGTTAATTTGTATTTCCAGCAGCCTATGGGAAGATAAGGCACCATTTGCAACCACGGTTATGTTTTTTTTTGGTGCCATTCTGGCGGGCCTTGCTTCTATGGGCAGATTATGGTGCTCTGTCTATATTGCGGGCTATAAGAAAGAGCATTTAGTCACACAAGGGCCATACTCTATGTGCAGGAACCCACTTTATTTCTTCAGCCTTCTGGGTGCCCTTGGCGTTGGGCTGGCTTCTGAGACCCTTCTAGTTCCACTTGTTATTTTAGTTGCCTTTGCCGGGTACTATCCAATTGTCATTAAGGCTGAGGAGGCAGAACTGATAAGACTGCACAAAAGTGAATTTGAAATTTACATGAAAGAAGTACCAAGGTTTTTCCCAAAAATATCTCTTTTGAAGGAATCAGAGAAATATATTATGAACCCAATAGTATTTAAGAGACACATGTTCAGTGCTTTTTGGTTTATATGGTTCGTGGGAATCCTTGAAATCATTGAAGAACTTCATGAACTTAAAGTTCTTCCAACAATATTCAAAATATATTGATTTGTCCAATCAGGCTCTTTCAGCCGACAATTAATCGCTGCTGCTGAAACGCGTCGTTTTGGCCTCGTGAAAATAGTCCTCTTGACTTGATCTTTGAGACAGAGGCTCCGCTTGCCTTCCCACTTCCCGAAGGCAACATCTCCTGTTCACTATCCCCTGCCATTCTTGAGAGAATTCCAAAAACAGTAGCCTTCCAAGAAGATTTCGGGCCTTTTGGAAATACTCCACATCCTTATTCAGTGAATGGGCTGGAAACGATCCCCCGGCTTGACACGGCGCTCTTTTACAAAAGCCTCCCAACTGAGTAACCGCTTGTCCGACAATTCGAGCCCGTGGATCTGCAAAGCCCCTTTCGCAGTTGCTACGGTGTACTCCGGGGTGACCGTGCCTGGAGCGACATTCTCGGTAGTAGGCATAGGTTTTGCGGTTATGATGACGACCTTTTCACTCTGGCCGCTTGCGTTACAATACAGACATCGCCCTCCCGGCCAGGGCCACATCGCTCTACAGCGCAATGCAATTGACTCCGCTGGCTCATCAAAATGCAGGTAGCCATTCGACTCCTTCAGCGTTGGCGCCTCAATAGCTTGCGAATCGTCCTGTGGTTCACCGGCAAATTGCAAATTATCGTCCAAAGTTTTTAGCGCCGCGTCGATCGCATCACACGCAATACGGGCCAGGCGGTAATCCAGCTCATCGCATGTTTCGATCGGCCCGATTACCGTCTCGCGCTGGACAAGTATGGGTCCGGCATACAACTGATCCACGATCCGATAGACTGTCACCCCTGTTCTGGCCTCTCCGTTAAGAATCGCCCAGGCAACGGCGTCCGGCCCTCTGTATTTGGGCAACAGTGAAGCGTGAATATTCACACAGCCCCCAAAAAAGGCCGAGCGCAATAAAGGTGACAGCTCCTGTCCAAATGCAGCCACGATACCAAGATCAGCCTTAAGGGACCTTATTTGTTCTACAAAATCAAGCACGTTCACATCTTCACAGGAAAGCACACACAAGCCTTCCTCAGCTGCCTGGACCGCTACCGGCGTAGGAAGCACTATCTTCTCTGGATTTGCAGCAGGATCAGTTTCCGTTACTACTCTCACCACTTCATGCTTACTGTTGACCAACCAGCGCAAGCTAGGCACAGCGAACTCGCCTGACCCGAAGTATACGATACGCAAAGGTGCCTCCCCAAAAAAGATGTCTGAAGCTTTAAGTTGGTGATAGTTAAATAGAGGTTTATATCCTACATGATTTTATTATAGACTGCAATCACCAGTCATAATTTTTTAGGCCTTTGAGAAGTTTACAGGCAGTAGCCGTTACCTCGAATTCAATAGACAAATCGCATGGTATGCATATCTAAAAAATAATGGTTGGTCCGTTTCCGATCCTCTCCTTAATTCGAAAAGGGAAAGTACCTCTGACAGTGGGCATCTTGACCTGTTGAAAGTCGAAAGTTGTTGGGAATCAGGAGATCCCTAAATTTTGAATCTTGACGTATTGGGGCTCGTTACGATCTGCTGCCCGTGCTTTTTGTCCTGTTTTTTACCATCCTAGCGGCCATCTCGATAGCCGCTTTAAGGCTTGAGTCATCGGCCTTCCACGTACCTGCAATATCATACGCAGTCCCGTGATCCACAGATGTCCTGATGATGGGAAGGCCCAGTGTAACATTGACCGCATCAGAAAAATGAAGAAGCTTTAACGGAATCAGTCCCTGGTCATGATACATGGCAACCACAGCATCAAATTGACCTGATGCCGCCTTATAAAATAGGGTGTCTGCGGAAAACGGTCCAACCACGTTAAGGCCATTTTCTCTGGCCCTGCTAACTGCAGGGCTGATAATCTCCTCTTCCTCTGATCCAAAAAGACCTGCCTCACCAGCGTGGGGATTAAGGGCTGCTACAGCCAGATACGGATTTTCAATGCCGAAGTCAATCCTGAGGGCTTCGGCAGTTATGATAATCGTTTTATAGACCTTCTCCGTATTCAGAATAGTCGGCACATCTTTCAGAGCGCAATGTATGGTAACAAGGGTCACACGCAATTTTTTGCCTGCAAGCATCATAACATACCCATCGGTATCAGTGAGATGTGCGATCAGTTGGGTATGTCCATCATATGAATATCCGGCCCGGTGCATCAGAACCTTACTTATGGGGCATGTAACCATGGCGCCAAGCAACCCCTTCATACACATATCTGCGGCTCTAACGATGTATTCCACCATTGCATTTCCGCCCTCAATTGTGGGCTTACCAGGCAACTCTGTCTGGGCTTTCAAATCGGAAATAGCCAAAAGATCTATTCTCCCCGTCACTGCCTCGGCTTCGGATGGGCTTGTAATGGTATGTAACGATATATCTTGAGACACCTTTGGAACGGTTGAGGAAAGGATCTCAAAATCACCAAAAACAACAGGCCGGCAAAACTTGCAAATGTCTCTGTCACCCAAAGCCTTGACAATTATCTCCGGCCCTATGCCCGCCGGGTCACCCATGGTAATTCCTATAACAGGAAGATCGGACACAACTGCACCTCATCTAAAAGTAATTCATGTATTATTTCCTGTTTACAATACTCTTGTCAATGTACTTTCAGCTGCCCAAGCCAAAGGCATAAGGATCTTCTAATCCCTTGCGCCTTGCACTCCGCCTACCGTCCGGCGGGCAGGCTTGAGTCTGGATGCAAATGTGGGCTGTGCCGAGGCACACAGAATAAATATTTTCAGTGTACGAATTTACGTTGCACGATACGATCGTGCATCAACGAAACAGGGTTGTTTTATTGCCTGATACGGTCAGCAAAATAGGTTCCTTTGCCAACTCTCCCTGGTAATCAAAATAGATCATTCCGGTAACGCCCGCAAAATCCGGACACCGAAAAAGGGCTCTTTTAAGCCCCATCCTCGTGCGAGCTCCCTCATGTTCTATTACGTATTTTATTAGCCTGACTGTATCATAGCCTATGGCTGCCAGGGTCCCGGGGGAAGATTCAAAATTTTCCTTATATCTCTCCACGAAGTTTTCAACACCGGGCTCCCCGGATTTTTCAAAAAAACCTGAAGGAAATATAGCCCCCTGGATATAGTCACTAGCTGCCTCCAACAGCTGTGGAGATTGCCAGAGACTCGTCCCCATCAATAGAACATCCGTGACATCGTGATAGACTAACTGGGGTGCAATCATAGCAACTCTTTGGGCAATATCAGGCACGAAAATTGCTTCAAAATCTATAATAGGAGTGGGTTTGTCAGGGAATATGGTGCTCTCTTCTTCCTCGGGGATCCTCATTTCCTCAAGTCTTTTCACAAAAGATGCGGGTCTCGGGTAATAAAGCCCGGTCATTTTTTTGATCTCATCAGGAAAATCGGTATCATCAGGATTATAGGATTCCACTGCGGTTACTATACCACCCATCTCATCCAGGGTATCCCAAAATAAGTTCATAAAAAACCACCCATAGGGATTGTCCGGATATAGTATGGCGAATCGATTCTTACCCATCTCTTTAATCGCCGTTCTCACAAGCACCCGGACCTCTCGCTGAGGCGTAAGAAAATTGCGGAAGATCATATCTCCTAGTTCAGTGATCCCTTCCTTCTGAGTAAGTGCGATCATAGGAACACCCAGTGCCTGAGCTTCCCTGGCCGCATCCATGGCTGTCCTGCTGGTAAGGGGACCGATAACGGCCACCACTTTTTCATTGTTTACCAGGTCTTCGAGGTCGGCTTTGGCTTTTTCAGGGTTACCCTCGGTATCTTTAATCACGAGTTCCAGGGCAGGACTTTGCCCCGATTCACCGAACATGCCCATTCCAAGTTGAATTCCGTTTAGGACCTCCTGGCCATAAATGGCAAAAGGACCGCTCAAGGGAAGTAAACACCCCACAACCTCGGATCTCACGTTTATCTCTCTCCGGATCTGTTCCAGTGACTCTCTTCCCTTTAAGGCCCATGATTCGGAGGTCGATTTAGCCAACCACATGGCTACCTTCTCGGCCTTTTCCGGTTGGTCGTTTTCTAGAAAAATGGCAATCATTTCATTATACGCTTTTGGTGCATAGTCACTGAGGGCGGCATATCCCACCAGCGCTTCAAAGGCCTCAATCTTGCCTTCCCTAATTAGCGCAGCCCTTTTCTCTCTGATTTTTTCCAGGCACCTGAGATCATCTGCACATTCCTCTCCCGCCTTTAACCAGAAGACAAAGGCCCGCGGATTATCCCCCAGAGCTTTGAAGTTTTCCCCGGTTAGGAGAAGGACTTCCCTCTTCAATGAATGCCGCGGATATTTTTCAAGCCATTTTAGGGTCTCATCCCTTGAAAGATCATACTCATCAATAAGGTAGAGGGATCTGGCAATCTGATATCGGACAGCCGGCAGATCCCTGTATTCTGGATATTCTTCTACAAGCCTTTTGTATAATCCCAGTGCCTCTTTGAATTGGCCGTTTTTAAGGTAGATGTCTCCCTGCCGCTGAAGAGAAACTGGTGCCTTATCGACTTGCACCTCCTTCTTCACAGGAATGACTGCCTTACAACTTATCAATAAAAAGGCCATCCCCATCAAAACGACAAGGACGGCCACTTTTAGGCACAATAACTTACTCCTCACTTTTTAACTTCCTCGAAATCGGCGTCCACCACCTCTTCATCCTGCGAAGCACCGGCCGCGGATTCAGGACCGCGGCCCCCTCCGGCCTGGGCTTGCTGCTGACTCGCCTGTGCATACAAGGTCTCGGCCAACTTGTGGGAAGCCTGGGTCAATTCATCGGTAAGCCTTTTTATCTCCTCAGTATTCTCCCCTTCCATGGCCTTTCTCAGGTTTTCAACGGCCTGGGTGATTTCTCTTTTGGTGGTCTCGTCCAGCTTTTCTCCCGCTTCTTTAATGGACTTTTCCGTAGAATAGATCAAAGAGTCAGCCATATTACGGGCATCTACGAGTTCCCTCTTCTTTTTGTCTTCTTCGGAATGCACTTCAGCGTCTTTTATAAGTTTTTCGATCTCCTCTTCGCTCAAACCACTGGAAGCTGTAATCTCTATAGACTGCTCTTTACCTGTTCCCATGTCCTTGGCAGATACATGAACGATTCCGTTGGCGTCGATGTCAAAGGCGACTTCAATCTGAGGAACACCTCTTGGGGCGGGAGGGATACCCACAAGCTGAAACCGTCCCAGGGTCTTGTTGTAACCCGCCATCTGACGCTCTCCCTGAAGCACATGAATTTCAACGGCGGGCTGATTGTCCGCCGCCGTGGAAAATATCTGACTTTTTTTCGTTGGGATGGTCGTATTTTTTTCAATGAGTTTGGTAAAAACCCCACCAAGGGTCTCAATGCCCAGGGATAAAGGTGTAACGTCCAAAAGGAGCACATCCTTAACATCTCCCCTTAACACGCCTCCCTGAATGGCCGCGCCAATGGCAACCACTTCATCGGGATTCACTCCTTTGCTCGGCTCCCTGCCGAAAATCTCTTTTACTTTTTCCTGAACTTTAGGCATGCGGGTCATCCCGCCTACCAGTATAACTTCGTCAATTTCACTGACCTTAAGGCCGGAATCCCTCAATGCTATGTTGCATGGCCCGACCACCCTCTCAATCAGATCATCAACCAGGGCTTCCAGCTTGGAACGATTCAATTTTATGTTAAGGTGTTTGGGGCCACTGGCATCAGCTGTAATAAAGGGCAGATTGACATCCGTTTCCATGGACCCGGACAACTCTATTTTCGCCTTTTCCGCCCCTTCCTTAAGCCTCTGCAACGCCATTTTGTCGTTTCGAAGATCAATGCCCTGGTCTTTTTTAAATTCATCCGCCAGGTAATCGACAATCCTAAGGTCAAAATCCTCACCCCCCAAATGAGTATCACCATTGGTGGATTTGACCTCGAATACGCCTTCACCTATCTCTAAGACAGATATATCAAAAGTACCTCCCCCAAGGTCAAATACGGCAATCTTCCTGTCTCCCTTTTTGTCAAGTCCGTACGCAAGAGAGGCTGCTGTCGGTTCGTTTATGATCCTCTCCACTTTCAAACCGGCAATACGTCCGGCATCCTTGGTAGCCTGCCGCTGGCTGTCGTTAAAATATGCAGGGACCGTAACCACCGCTTCCGTAACCTTCTCCCCAAGGTAGTCTTCTGCCGTCTCTTTCATCTTCTGAAGTACCATGGCGGAAATTTCTGCTGGACTGTAATCCTTCCCCCTTATAAACACACTGGCATCCGCGTTTGATGCCTTTTTGATCTTATAAGGCAGGACTTTAATATCATTTTGTACCTCCGCTGAGTCGAACTTCCTGCCGATAAGTCTTTTTACCGCGAAAACGGTATTTTCGGGATTGGTAACCGCCTGCCTTTTAGCTGTCTGTCCGACCAATCTTTCTCCACCTTCTGTAAGCGCTACCATAGAAGGCGTAGTCCTGCTCCCTTCTGCATTGGCAATAACAACCGGGTCACCGGCCTCCATAACGGCCACACATGAATTGGTTGTCCCAAGATCAATGCCTATTATTTTTCCCATCTCTTTGCCTCCTTAAACTCCACAGTTCTTTTTACTGACTCTGACTCTATTATGCTCCTTTAAGGTCAAATGCTCTCCCATATAATTCAACTGCTCGTATATACACCTACGCAATGCTTATGGGAGCCTTAATTTTATAAAAAGCTTAGGTCCTAATCCGAGCTTTTACTTACAATAACTTTGGCAGGTCGTATTAACCTTTGATTAAGCATGTAACCCTTTTGAAGCTCCTGAAGAACCGTTCCCGGTTTAACGGTGTCGTCTTCCATGCCTGCAACCGCCTCGTGAAAATTAGGATCAAAGGATTCCCCTCCCGCCTTGACCGCTTGGAGCCCTGTTCTCTCCAGGATATCTATAAACCCTTTCAGGGTCAGTTCAATACCTTCCCTAAGAGCAGCAATTGATTTTTCATCATTTGAATGGCTAATTGCCTTCTCTAAATTATCCGCTACAGAAAGTAACTGTTTTATCAACGACTCGTTGGAATACCTTGCCAGATCCGCTTTCTCTTTTTGGAACCTTTTCTTCATATTGTCGTTTTCAGCCTGAGAACGGATATAGAGATCATAGTTTTCCTCTGCTTTTTCTTGAACTTCTTTTATCTTTTCAAGTAAATCCGCTTTCGTCATCTTCTCCAGGGGTACATCCTTTTTCACCTCGTCTTCCTTTTCATCTTTTTGGTCGGAATGCACCTCCAATTCTGCCTGAGATTCTTTCTCAATCTGTTCTTCTGGTTTTTCCTTTTGCACAATACTTATATTACCCACAGTTTACTCCTCCATAGAGAGATTGAGATTACCATCGCTTATGCGAAACGTTAAGCATCCAAAAAAGCTTTGTCAAGGGATGCTTAGATAAGTTTTTATCACTATTTGATACTGTTTTGTCAGATAAAAACCGGCACCGGCTCTTTCAATAAAAGAGCAGAAATAACGGATAAAGATTAATCGTCCTTGCTTTTATTAATGGTAAGATCTATCTACTCGATAGGGCTCCTTGCCCCCATAATCCGTCTCAGTTCCTTCAACAGCTGAGGGGCATACTCTCTGGTTAGACGACGCGTTTCAACATCATTGACTCCGGTTGGCTTGATGAAAAGGCCTTCAGTTCCAGCCTTAAACATGGCCACTGCATCACTAATCAGTGATTTTCTTGTATAAAAAACCGCTGGAACACCTGGATAATACTTGCGAACCTGCTGGAGATTTGAAATCCCGTATTTTCGGTTCTGTCCAATTTTTCCACAGACCTCTTCGAACAGAGTCCTCCAGCTGTCAACTATCGAAAAAAACCTCTTAAGATATTCGTTGTTTACGTCCCCTTCAAAATCATTCAGTCCCTTATAGACATCTTCCAGCGTCGGAAATTGGGCTATACACCTTTCAAGCTCTTCCTTTGAAGAAAGACGGGGCTCGCGTACCTCCTCATCCTTTCCCCACAAATCCAGCAGGAAAAGCCCATGGACTTTTTCACCCAACTTCTCTCTGGCTTCTTCGAAACTAAATGCCTGAACAAACACAAGATCAGGATCACAGGGCGCAATCTCATTTCGTACAAGATCATGCTCGAACACAGAATCATCGATAAAACATATGGTTGTCATAGATTAACTCCTTGGCATAATAAAAACTCACAGAGCACCATTCGTCCCGAGCTCATGGCCGAGTGCATTTCCATAGCTTGTCGGAGCGAAGCAGAGATCCCGCGTTAGCGGGGCTGCAGGGAGCTCTAATATCGCTTAAAATATTGGCATCAACATTATTTAAGGAAGGCTGTCCCCCGTTAACCTCTCCAAGGCTTCAAGGTATTTTTCCCTTGTCTTATTAATAACTTCGGGAGGCAGTTTGGGAGGTGGCGGCTTCTTCGGCCAATTTATCTCAACAAGATAGTCTCTCAGATACTGTTTATCAAAACTCTTTTGGGGTCCCCCTGGCTGATAAGTATCCACTGGCCAAAATCTGGAAGAATCAGGTGTGAGGACCTCATCGATCAGGATCAATCGGTCATCAATTTTCCCAAATTCAAACTTCGTATCAGCCACGATGATTCCTTTTCCTGCCGCGTGATCCCTCCCGAATTCATAGATCATGAGACTGACCTTTCGAACCTGTTCCGCGGTTTCCTTCCCTAAGATCTCCACAGCCCTGTCAAAGGAAATATTCTCATCATGCATGCCATCCTGTGCCTTTGTGGAGGGTGTGAAAATCGGTTCCGGCAATTTTTCAGATTCCAAAAGGCCATCTGAAAGCGCAATGCCGCACACCTTTCCTTGTGAAAGATATTCCTGCCAGCCTGAGCCGGACAAATATCCCCTTACAATACATTCTACGGGCAATGGCTTTGCCTTTTTGACGAGCATACTCCGTCCTGCAAGCTGCTCGGTATACATCTGGCAGGGCTCAGGATACTCGGATGGATCACTGCTTATTAAATGGTTTTCCACAATCTTTTCCAGCTCCTTGAACCAGTAAATGGAAATGCTTGTCAAGACCTTGCCCTTATCGGGAATAGGGTCATCCATAACAACGTCAAACGCAGACATTCGATCGCTTGCCACAATCAACAGGCGGTCGTCAATCTCGTAGACATCTCTTACCTTACCCCGCTTTAGGAGCTCAATGCCCTTAAGATCGCTTTGCAGTAATATATTGGAATCCATGCTTTTTCCCCTTATGTTTTAGTGATATTAATCATCTCCTTCTTATGGATCGATCAAATCCCCGAAAACAATAAATACATAATAACCGGAAAAATTAAAAATACCTGTAGTAACAAACTTTATCTCTGGCCTCCTTTGAATTTTTCAAGCTTGCGCATATAATCCCTGTAGTATCTCAAGACGCCGTTCCTAAAGCCGACAGTCTCATCGTAGGGAGGAATGCCTTTGTACTGTTTTATCCGATGGGGTCCCGCATTATAGGAAGCAAGTGCCAGACTGATATCCCCTTTCTGCTTTTGCATCAAACCCGCAAAAAATCCGAATCCGTATTCAATAGCCTTTTGTGGATCTAGACGATCGTCTGTCCGCTCTCTCAACAGCTCCCGTCTGTAACGGGCATAAAATTTTATCCTTTTCCGTCTGAAAACCAAGGACTCCTGCATCAACGATCTTGCGCGCTTCGCATATTCCATCATGTTTTTTTCATTAATCTTTGAGATCAGGCCTTTTGCCCTGCTCCTCAAGTTCCGCTCGCTTCCCATAAATGACCCCGCCTCTTTGAAATATGCCGGAATAAAGATATTTTTCATCCCAAGGCCCTTTGCCGTGCTCGGCATAATCTGAGTAAGACCAGCCGCTCCAACCCGGGATACTGCATAAGGATTAAAATTTGACTCTTGCCGCATTAAGGCAAAAAACAGCAGAAGGTTCACAGGATATAAATTCTTCCTGTTTTCCTCAACCAGAGGACGAACAAATGAAATGAATTGAGAACCTGCTCTGCCCAAGGCATAATCCCACCCCAAAGGCAAGATTGGTCCATCGGACTTGCTAGTCCTGTCAAGATCAAACATGCCATTCTCTTTTTGAGACGCCTTTTTTGTAAACTCGTTGAACATGTAGTTTACAAAACCTATATTCACGGGATTCAGGGGCGCGTCGTCTATGTTGAGATCTTGGCACAGGTTGTGGAAGTAACCAAGGCCATCCCTCAAATTATAGGAAGCGCGTGTCAGGCTCTCCCCCAATAGTCTTTCCAGCAGATCGGAACATATGTCTTTGTTCAGACGGTCGTCGTTATTTTCATTCAACTTTGATCTATTGTCCATGAGTTGTTTCCTGGCGGATTTAATCAGCTCATTGTATTTCAGGGCCAATTTACCAATCTTCTTGATATGCTCTTCCGGTAATCTTTCCTTTTCCTGGGTAGTCATTGCCTCGATCGCCTCTTCAAAGACCTTGTCAGCTCTCTTTAATGATGCCTTGGCGGCCAGGTAATCCTGATCCATCAATACCTTAAGCCCAAATGAACGGCCAACCTCGGGGCTGATCCTAAGAATCCCTTCCCTCCCCATGTATGAGCCATTTTCCAGGGTTTTTTCGTTGATGCTGATATTGTACTCGATAATACTTTTCACCAGTATAGAATTACCGGCTAAGGCGGGGGATATGAGAACTTGCACGACCATCATAAAGAACATGATAGCCAATATGAAATAATATATCAGGGATGTAGGTTTCGTCAATTCGCTGCACCTCATCACAATCGACTTGGCTTCTCATTCCTGGCTGGATCCGGTTCTTTAGTCATTTTAACGGATCCCTGAAAAGACAATAGCCCGAGCCTGACGATTTTATCTGCAATTGATTTCGCAATCAACTCCAGCCCCTTCGGGGTGCCATGAGCGTCAACAGGAAAAAGGTATAAAGAGGCATAGTTTTCTTCAG
>CAZUHR010000035.1:0-15964 GCA_964620335.1 uncultured Desulfobacteraceae bacterium | reverse complement strand
GGCACCATTATCGCACCAAGCATTCCTTTAACAGCTTTTTGATGAGTAATCAATGGACAAAATCTGAAGGACATTTTTTTCTGCTTCTAACAAGGATCAGCGCAGCGCGTGATTTTCGAGCCGGTTCCTAAGCTTGTTTTTCGCATGAATCCGGATCGTAATTGAAAAGGCAGGTATGGGAAAGGGGAGGGGCCGCACGTAATTTCATGGTAGGATCGAAGTGAAGGCGTGCCGAAGAAGTTCGAATTGAAGAGTTTTTTTATTCAAAAAATATCTCTTGCGTGATTTCAGAAGAAGTTTTTATGAAAAAGAAATCCTCTTCCGTATAAGGGCCCTGTATGATTTTCTTAAAGTAATCTATACTTCCCTGGATCTCCTTATATTCCTTTTTGAAAATTTTGGCGTTTTCTATGGCCCTCTCACGCAACGGGCCTAGGTCTGTAACACCGGTATTGATCAAGGCTATATGGGAATAGTGTTTAAGTTCCTCTTCCATGACCCAGAAGGCGGTTTCACGGCCAACCCGGAGCGTATAGTCATCTTCAACAATGCCGAGAGGATCCTTTTTTTCCGCGACCCAGCCGGGGGTCAGATAGTAGGTTCCCGGTCTTGCCTCAAAGACTTCTTTATAAAATACAGGTGATCCCAGGAACAAGGCTATACAATCGTGGCATCGAGGGACAATCAATCCCTGCTGTCTGGCCGTAACACCTACAATCCCGTTTGAACATAGCCCGTATCCCAAAACGATATGATTGGCATATTTGGCTGCCTGGTCTATGTGCTCCTGTACCAGGCCGGCCATGTCTTTAGGGGTGCGGTGCAAACCCTGGTCTAGATATCTAATCTCCACATTGTCTTTGCCCTGACGTGCCCACTCAAGTTCCGGTTCCATCACACGGCAGGCCACCACCACGATACGACCCTTCTTATGCCTTAGGGGTATTTCTGCCATAAATTCCACTATTATGCGGCTGGGCTTTGTACACTGACAAACACATTATTAATATCCGCAACATATTCACTCGTTATCACTGTCTTTGTTCGGTTTAAAATCCATAAAATTCTCCTTCCTTAAAGACAAAAATAGTGTTGTGTGTCGTAATTATCTTTAGCCCTTGTTAGTGATCGTACTCCCACTCTCCCTTTTAAAGGGAAAAGGTTGGAAAGACTATAAATCTTGACGTGAACCGTTAGGGAAATCGGGTGAGTTTACAGTTTTAAACAGGTCTGCGCACTTTATTTAACATGATACCTGAACATTTATTTCAGGCTTTTATGGTTGCCAACATGTTATCTGATTAAGGCAAACTAAGGGCCATCCCTATGGGATGCACCAAAAGTCTTTTGCCCACTTGTTCATACGAATATAATTAAAAAATTACTTTTCCTTTACAAGCCTTCTTGCGAGCTCAACAGCTTCTGCCGCGTCTTGGCCATAACCGTCTGCGCCAACTTTCTCTGCAAATGCTGCATTAAGAGGTGCGCCCCCTATTATAACCTTTACATTGTTCCGCAAACCCTTATCCTTTAAAGTGTCTACTATATTTTTCATCTCTGGCATGGTAGTGGTCAATAATGCGGACAGCCCAAGTATATCAGGCTTAATTTCTTCTACCTTTTGAATTAGTTCTTCGGTGTTCATGTCAACACCCAAATCGATGACATCAAATCCGGCCCCTTGAAGCATCATAATAACGAGGTTTTTGCCGATATCATGTATGTCACCTTTGACCGTGCACATAATGAGCGTTCCCCTGGATTTGATCTCATCACCTTTCAAGAGAGGTCTTATGATTTCCAGTCCTTTTTTCATGGTAACTGCTGAAACAAGCATCTCCGGTATGAAAATTTCGTTCTCAGCAAATTTTTGACCCACTATGTCCATGGCAGAAATCATGCCGTCATTTATGATTTGGTCTAAGTCCGCCTTATCTTCAATCGCTGCTTGAACCAAGGCCTCTATCTCTGCATGTTTTCCACTAATGACAGCTTCCATTATCTTATCAAGATGTTCACTCATCGTCTCCATCCTCCTATTAGAATCTAACAGGGTATTTCCCATATTTTCCCGCTGCTTTGAGCATTGCGATAAAATTTTCAAATTTTCCCCATTCCGTCACGGAATTTCCAGCGGCCAGGCAGTAACCCCCTCCCGGTGCCATATTTTTTATGAGCTCTTTAACCCTTTCCTCCACCTCCTGGGGGGTGCCCGAACGGAGAAGTTCATTGGCCACATTCCCTGCAAAGGCTATACGATCTCCGTATTTCTTTTTGACTTCCCTCATGCTCATACACGTTGGGTCAATGGGATGCAACAGGTCCGATCCAATATCAATGATGTCCTCCATAAGCGAAGTCAGATCGCCGTCTGAGTGCTGGAATAACAGTACATCGTTTTCATGACATTTCTTTGCTATTTTTTTATACCAGGGAAAGACGTGGTCACGATAGGCCTGTGGGGAAATAATAGGACCGGTGCCAAAGGCCAGGTCATCCACTATCCACACGGCTCCCACGTAAGGTATGTCAAATATCTTATCCAGCAGGTTTAGCTGAATGTCCGCGACCTTACGAAAAACATCCGATACGAATTGTTCATCCATTATCAGTTTGGTCGCAAAGTTGTTGAAACCCATGAGCATCCAGACCAGAGTAAATATTTTCCCTGAGTTGGCGATGACCTTCATCCCTTCAGGCAGATAGTCCTTAACCTCATATAATTGGCTGAGAAGCTCTGGTTTTTCCAATTCTTCCCAGGGAAAATTTTCAAAGTCCTGCCTGTCTCCAATAAAGCTGGCATATTCCAGGCTCCATTTCGTCATGTCTTCCTTATCTGATTCGTCCTTGAGCATTTTTTCTCTGATGACCTTTGAAATGGGTGATGCATCGTCCACCTTTCCAAAGGCCATGGCGCTCACGGTGATGGGCACGGCATCATAACCGGCCTTGTAATAGAATTCCACTTGAGACTTGATATCATCCGGCGCGACTTCTCGACCCAGAAATTGGCTTTGTACCGGGTATTCAACCAGGGCCTCCAATAAAGGCACCCTGTCCGGCTCCTCCAGTCCTACGGTCTTCTTTATGCGTTCCCAATCAGGGCTCGGCTCTCTCAGTTTAAAGTCTGTCATAAATCATCATCCTCCTTAAAAAACAGGCAACATATCATGTTGTTCCCGCGATTATCCTTAAAACATCTCTTTCCCGGGCAACCTCCTCCAATGTACCCGAAAAAATGATTTCTCCCCTTTCGATCACGTAGAGACGATCCGCAAAGTCCGGCACGTGATAGATGTTTGACTCCGATATGATGATGGACGGCCCCATTTTGATAATTTCCTGGATACTGTTCGCCACTTCAGTAACAATTGCCGGGGCCAGACCTTCAAAAGGTTCGTCCAGGATGAACAGCTCCGGATCGAGGGCCAGGGACCTGGCAATAGACAGCATCTTACGCTCTCCGCCGCTCACCTGGGTACCTTTACGGGCTTTGTATTTCTTGAGGGCGGGAAAGACCCTGTAAGCAAGCTCCAGCCTTTCGGAATCGGAGCGCTTCGTCTGTCGGTTCCATGTGGAAATTTCGATATTCTCGTGAATCGTCAGGTCAGGGAATATTCCGCTATCTTCCGGGGCATAACCGATTCCCATACGGCCGATCTCAAAGGGCTTTTTGCCGGTAATATCCTGTCCTTGGAAGAGGATGCGTCCCTTTTCCGGTCTCAGATAACCCATGATGGATCTCAGGGTAGTGGTTTTGCCCGCCCCGTTTCGACCGATCAGGCAGACCACTTCACCCTTTCCGACTTCCAAGGAGACATCCCGCAGGATACGACTGGATTTAATGAAAACATCTATCGAATCAACGGATAACATAAAGCCTTACGCCCTTTCCTCACGATTCATTTCCATAATACGATTAAAGGTCTGAAAACACTCTTTCTGACCCACTACATTACAGACCACGTCTTCATTTTTTTCTATTTTGTCCGGAGGGCCGTCGGCCAGGATTTTCCCTTGTTGTACGACAATAATTCTATCCGAATAGGAAAACACGATATCCATATCATGCTCAACCTGCAGGATGGTTTTGATACCGATCTTTTTGGACGCATCCACCATTACCTGCATGATTTTATTTTTTTCACTCGTGCTCACGCCGCTTGTGGGTTCATCCAAGAGGATAATCTCCGGATGAAGGGCAAAGGCCGAGGCCACATCAAGCAGTTTTTTGGTTCCCTGGGGGCAATTTTTGGACGTCTCTTCCAACCGGTCGCTTAAACCGAAGAGTTCGGCAACCTCTAATGCCTGTTGATGGAGAACCTTGTCCTTGGAAAGGCTTGCAAAAAACCTTCCCCCTTTTCCCTGTCGGGAAATTATGGCCACCTTGAGGGTGTCAATAAGGGATAAGTCGGGGAAAATATGTACGAGTTGAAAGCTTCGCGCAATGCCCATTTTGCTCAATTTTTCAGGACCCATGCCGGCGATGTCTTTTCCCTTAAATCGTACCTGACCCGTGTCCGGTTTCAGGAAGCCGGTCAGGCAATTGATCAGGGTCGTTTTGCCGGCACCGTTTGGCCCGATGATGGATATAAATTCTCCCTCACGGATGTGTATGTCCACACCGGCCAAGGCACAGAAGTCCCCATAATATTTCTGGATATTCGTTGCTTCGAGAATGACCATGCCTAATCTCCTGCCTTGACTTTTTTCTTTAGGAAGCCAAAGGATCTCGAAATAACCTCAATGATACCGCCCGGGGCGAGGATGACCATAGCGGCTAAAAGCGCTCCAAAGATCAACCGCCAGTACTGGGTAACGGAGCTGACCTCATCTCTCAAAAAGACAAAGACCGCCGACCCGAGCATGGGGCCGAAGAAGTTGGTAAACCCACCCAGGAGGGTCATGAATACCATGTCGCCTGAATGGGTCCAGAAAACCATACCCGGGTCCATGTGTCCGGTTACCGGTGCAAGTAGGACGCCTCCCACTGCGGTGAAACATCCGGAAATGACAAAAGCAAAGAGCCGATATTTTCTAATCCCTATCCCCAGGTACTCCGCCTTATCCGGATTGTCCCTGATGGACTGAATACAAAGTCCAAAAGGGGAGTGGACAATGCGCCACATTACTATGCAGGCGAGTACAAGAAGGCCGAGGCTGTAAAAATAGAAGGGGCCGTTCAAAAAGGCCATGGGATCCATATCGCTGAAATCCATCCCCAGCAGAGATGGCTGCAAAACGGGCATGCCCTCGTCTCCTCCCGTGAGGTAGTAGGTCTTGATGAGAAAAGAATGAAAGAGCATACCGAAGGCCAACGTCAACATGGCAAAATAGATTTTAATATAACGGACACATATCATTCCGATAAGCGCTCCAATGATTGCAGCCAGGATAATCGCAATAAGCAGCGATATTTCCATATGGGGGATATGATATTTTGATGTCAAGAAGGCAGCCGTGTATCCTCCAAAACCTATAAATAAAGCATGGCCGAAGGAAAGAAGTCCCGTATAGTTGAACAGGAGATTGAGACCCAGGAGGGCCACGGAATAACCAAAGATGGAAAGGGTTAAATAGACCATGTATTTCGGGCCGATAAACGGCCAGACCAATAGAAAGGCCAGGATGACGCATAAAAGAATAATCCGAGGTTTTTTCATGGGTTCGTCCTAAAAAAAGATAGGCACTCTGATAGTAGAACCTTTTTTGTGCTGTTTTTTCATGTTGAAGCCCCGAACAGCCCCTGCGGCTTAAAGACCAAGACCGCAATTACAATGAGATAAATCAGCATCATTTCCAGTTCAGGATAAACGGCAAAAGCAAGAGATTTCAGGATGCCCACAAGGAGGGCACCGACAAAGGCTCCTTTCATACTTCCAAGGCCCCCGATGACGACAACGGCAAAGGCCAGCACAATGAGGTCCACGGCCATTTCACTCATGGCTGCTGTAGAAGGAATCACGAGGGCGCCCCCGGTGGTTCCAAGAACCGTGCCGAGCGTAAACACTTTCATATAGATGTTTTGGATATTGATCCCCATAGCCTGTGCAACATCATCATTGTCGGCCGTGGCCCTTACCATTCTGCCAAAACGGGTATTTGTCAGGATGTACGCCATGATGCCCGCGATAATGATTGAGGCAAGGATGACAACCAGGTTATAGACAGGAATCGTCCCTCCAAGGATGTTCAGTGTGCCGAAGGCGACATAGACTCCTTTAGTGGATTGGGGATAGGTCCCCCAGATTAATTTGATAATATCCTCAATCATGAGGAGAAGGGCGAATGTCAGCAGAAGCTGAAAATGCTCATCCCTACCATAGACGAATCGCAGCAGCCCTCTTTCAATAATCGGACCAATGGCGGCCAGCGCAAATCCGGCCGCGAGGAGGGGGAGGAAGGCTAAGACGGCCGGGCCTCCCATGGATAAAAAGGCTTTGACGAAGACGATGCCCAGATAGGCGCCGAGGGCATAAAAACTCCCACAGGCCAGATTGAAGATCTTTTGCACACCGAAAACAAGTTGTAGCCCGGAGGCCACCAGAAAGAGGACGGAGGCATGATAAATCCCGCTCGAAAGGATGTTGACAATGTTTGCTAACATGATTACCTCGACACCCGGCGTTTCACTTTGGCTTTAAGGGTGACAGGCCATATAGCCTGTCACCCTGTGCCATCCAATCTACTTTCCGAGTTTGGCCTGTTTGGCCCAGGCCTCCATCCACTGATCAAAGGTGTAGCCCTCCGGCTTTTGTATGTAAACCGAGGGCAGGATATTCATTTGCTCAATGGTAACAAAATCATAGGGATTATCGTGGGTCGTGACGCCCATGTAAAAACAGCATTCCTGCTTGTTGTCTTCCCGATAACCCCGGTAACCACTCAGGGATGGAACGCTGATTCCCCTCAGGGCCATAATCACATCTTTTTTGCTCGGCCATTTGCCGGTGAGGGCATAGCACCTCTCCACCGCAGCCTTGTAGGCCTGGAGCGTGAAGTAGGCATGATCGCACTCATAGACCGGATAGGCCTTGTATCTGTCATAGTACGTCTGGCAGAATTCATTACTCAGCGGCCAGCTATCCGTTGCCTTGAAATAGTAAGAGTTGTAGCCGACGATCAGGCCCGCAGGGGTAAATTCCTTCTTCAGGGTGTCATGGACGCCGCCAGCTGTTGTAAAGCAACCCTTAATGTTCTGGAACAGATTTTTGGCTGCGGCCTGTTTCATGAAGACCGTCGCATCTCCAGACCAGAAACTGTTCATGATCAGATCCGGGTTTTTGGCCTTCAATGCGTCAATGGCCGCTGAAAAGTCTGTTTCGCCCAATTTAGTGAAGAGGCCCTCTTCAAATTGGACATTCGGATTGTACATGGAGAGGACCTTTTTATAGGCATCCCAGCAGTTTCTTCCATAGGAATAGTCATTTCCCAGGCCGGCGACTTTTTTGATGTCCGGGAATACGTTCGCAGTAACCAAAGCGCCTGCAATGGCTTCCAGTTCGTTGTCCACGCTTCGGAAGCCCCAGAACATATCGGGTTGGGTTTCTATGAGACCCTTCTGGGTCGTGCCGTCCCAGGCCAGCCAGATCTGTTTGAGCTTGGTGCATTCCATTCCTACAGCCTGTCCGTTTCCCGTAGAGACAATTCCTGTGACCATGTCGCAGTTGTCTTTGATGGTGAGTTTTTTAAATTTCTCAACCGTTTCCTTGGCCTTGGTCTCCTCTTCAATAATCAGTTCAACCTTTCGTCCTAGGATGCCGCCCGACTTGTTGACCTGTTCGGCCCAGATTTCGCAGGCGTGCATGGCCGCGGTTCCTGGCACGGCCATCACGCCGGCCTGAGCCGCCAGGACCCCTATTTTTACGGGCCCCTGCGGAACGCCCTTGGCGGGGGCCGCAAAAACTTTATTGGCCCCTAAAACCGCTGCTGCACCGGCCCCTAAAACGCCGACCCCGGCCGTCTTAAGAAATTCCCTCCTGTTTTTTTCCATGAGATTCCCTCCTTCTTTAGTTTGTTTAACGCAAATTCCCCCAAAAAGCTTTACCTGCCGGAAAGCTTATCCAAGTATTATTATTCAAAGCGTCCTTCTCTGAAGGCCGCAATGTATTCCAGACAGTAATCATCCTTCCCGATGACCGTTAGTGCGGCCTTCAGAGCTTTGTAAATCTGATTGTCTGTAGGATCCAGAATGGCGGAGTCCAGACCACGGGTTATAGCTGACACGAGGAAGGTTCGGTTAATGAGCCTTCTGTCAGGCAGCCCATAGGAGACATTTGTCAGACCGCATGTGGTATGAACGCCCGGGAACCCTTTCATAATTTGCTCAATAGCTTCTAAAGTGGCTAAGGCCGATTTCGTGTTGGCCGAAAGAGGGTACAAGAGTGGATCGATATATAGGTCATCAAGAGGTATGCCAGCGGCTGTAACCTTTTCTACCAGTTGTCCCGCCATCTTCACCTTGGTCTTTGCTTTCTCAGCCATGGTATCCTTAGATTGGCAGAGCCCGATTACTTTGGTTTTGTGCTCAGCGACCAGAGGAAGGATGCGTTCCAGGCGCTCGGGTTCCAGATTGATGGAATTGATCATAGGGGGCTTTTTTACAAGCGGAAGAACGCTCTTTATAACTTCCGCGTCCGGGCTATCAATGCAAAGGGGAATCTCGGTGGCTGCCTGAACAGTTTGAACAACCCATTTGAGATGCTCTGCTTCTTCACCTACAAAGGTTCCGGCATTGACGTCAATATAGTCGGCGCCGGCCTGATCCTGCGCCTTGGCTTCGTTCTGGATGAAATCAATATTTTTCGATGAAATGGCCTGGGCGATGTACTTACGGGAGGCATTGATTCTCTCGGCAATAATGAGCATTTCTTTTACCCCTCTTACCTCTTGGCCTGTCGAATACACCGGATTACTCCTATATAATACTGCAGGAATTATGCCTACATGAAAAAGTTTCAGACATAATTTTTATGAAGCAAGGATGTTATTACTATATATAGCTGGTTAATAACCAGAACCATACCATATAGATGGTTATTCAACCGCTGAGATTTTTCAATTGCATCATGATTAATTGAGAAGTAGTGTAAATATCGCGGCCTTATTGCACTATTTGGTGCACCAAATGGTGTAAACTGCACCATTCAGGACAAAAGGTTGCCATACCTTCGCTGTTAGAATGAGACCTTTGCAAAATACCGAAATTGTCATTGCGAGCGCAGCGAAGCAATCTCGCTTTTTAAACAAAATCAATGAGATTGCCGCGTCGCTTCTCTCCTCGCAATGACCCAAAGCGCAATATTCAAAGGTCTCAGAATTATGGCTATTCCGGGTTCGAGTTAGACAAATTCCCGAAGGTCAGCAATGCTTATACTTTTTTCCGCTACCGCAGGGACATGGAGCATTTCTGCCAATTTTCATTATATCACTTACCGCCTGCTGGAATTCCATAAACGTCTTTAGCTGATTATTGTTTTCATCAAAATGACTTTCTTTTTTGAAAGGTTCCCATAGAGGGTCGAGCCAATCCCATCTTTCTCAACCGACCCTGAAGGACCCTTCGGGAGATGCCTAAGTATTGGGCGGTACGGGTCTGATTTCCATTGTTTTTTTCTAATGCCATTTTGATGATCTGCCGGTTTAGATTGTCTATATCCATTTTATCCTCGGGCAAATCAAAATTATCACGACCTAAAACAGCATTGGCATTCAATGTGAAATCATTTGGCGGGATTAGTTTTTTAATGAAGGAAAGGTCTTCAACGTCTACCTGATTTCCAGACCGGAGTAAGGCCAATCGCTCCATTGCATTTTTGAGCTGGCGGACATTCCCGGGCCATGGTAATGAGACAAGATATCTCTCCGCAGCAGGAGAAAATCGATCGAATTTTTTGCCTTTCCTGGCAAAGGATCTTTTTATAAAGCGAAGGGCGAGTGGCAGGATATCCTCTGTCCTGTCCCGAAGGGGGGGGATCACAATGGTTCCCGTATTGACCCTGTAAAAGAGATCCAGGCGAAATCGTTTCTCTGCCACCTCCTGGTTTAAGTCTTCATTGGTAGCAGAGATAAAGCGAATGTCAACTGGTATCTCCTCAACGCCTCCGAGCCGATATAGACTCTTCTCCTCTAAAACTCTAAGGAGTTTTACCTGAAGGTTAAGCGGCATGGCACTAATCTCATCCAGAAAAAACGTGCCCTCGCTGGCTGCCTCAAGTTTCCCTATTCGGCCGGTCTTGGTGGCACCGGTGTAGGCACCCGGCTCGTGCCCGAAGAGTTCACTTTCAAAAAGCTCTGGTGCTATGGCCCCACAGTTTATGGCCACAAATGGATTCAGGGCGTTGCTCTGTGCATAGTGATGGATATACCGTGCAACCAGTTCCTTGCCCGTGCCGCTTTCCCCCTCAATAAGCACGGGGACTGATCTATCAACACTGTATTTCTCAGCCTGCTTGATCACCTGGGCCATGGCTTCAGAATAGACGCACAGGTCATCCAAACCGATCTCTTCAATATATGCAGCCCACAGTTGTTCGGCTTCTCCCCTTACTGTCTGGGTCTCGAGTTCAACCCGCTCCTGGAATTCCTTTTTAAGACGAATGTAATTGTTCCGTAGGGCCGCATATTCTGCTGAGCGTTCAATTGTAATGGCCAACTCCCGGATATTTACAGGCTTTTTCAAGTAGTCGTATGCACCGTATTTGAGGGCTTTTATGGCATTGTCCATGTCTCCATGTCCGGTCACCACGATTACGTCCACAGGAGACTTTTCAATAGTTTTGATACGCCTGAGTATTTCAAGACCATCCATGCCGGGCATGCGGATATCTGTAATGACAAGATTAAAACTCTGAGAGTGGAAGGTTTTCAGTCCTTCTATCCCATTTGTTGCGCAGATAACCGTGTGACCCAATTTTGTCAAAAAATTCGATAAGCTCTTTCGCACATCCGGTTCATCGTCCACTAAAAGAATATTCAAGCCTATCCTCCATTAGCAGGGGCCGTAACCGTAAACGTGGCCCCACCGTTTTGATTATTAGAGACTTCGATGCGACCCTTGAATTCGGAAACAATGGATTGGCTGATACTGAGCCCCAAACCCGTTCCCTTCCCGACCTCTTTGGTAGTAAAGAATGGGTCAAAGATCTTGAACAATAGGTCGTCTGGAATACCTGTGGCATTATCGCTCACCTTGATGAATACGGATCCGTTGTAAGTGCCTGTCTCTACCAGGAGCTCTTTGCAGTCATGGGAGCAGTTATCTAAGGCCTGGCGGGCATTGACTACCAGATTCATGATGACCTGTTCCAGACGGTTCAGATCGGTCTTGATGGGTGGTAAATCAGGCGATAAATCGTTCTGGACAGAGACCCCGTGTGCCTCAAGCTGGCGCCCAATCATCGAAAACACATTTTTAATAGCTTCGTTGGCATTGACGTCCCCAACCGTTTTTTCTCGATCCTCCCTTGCAAAATTACGTATGTTCTGGATCACATCGCTCATCCGAACCACCTGCCGTGAGACCATCTCCAGGTTTTCAAAGAGTTCTTCCTGATCCAGATCCCACCCTTCGTCCCTTCCGAAGAGCAGGCCATCCGTAACTACCCGGATGGTATTCAAGGGTTGATTCAGTTCATGGGCAATCCCTGCGGCCATAATCCCAAGAGCGGTAAGACGATCCTCATGGTAGAGCCTGAGCTCATTGAGCCGGGCCTTCCGGGCCAACTCCTTCTGTTCGGTGATATCGTCCAATATAAAATGTATGGCCGTATGATCCTCATACTCTATGAGCTGGGCGTAAGCACGATAATGCCGTAGGCCATTTATATTTTGAGCGCGGAATTCGAAGCGCAAATGCTCCTCCAATCCGCTCAACAGGTTTTTATAGTGACAGTCTATTTCCTCTCTATCTTCGGGATGGATCCAATTCATGAAGTCATCCCTGGTAACTTCCTTGCCGGAAATATCCATGAATTTTGCAAAGCGTTCATTATAATAGAGCACGTTGTTGTCCCGTAAAAGCATGATACCCATACCTGCGAAGTCTGAAATCGCCCGATACATGGATTCGGAACGGTGCAGGTCTTCTTCCATTTTTCGTTCGCGGGTCACGTCACGGACTGTATGGATAGCACCCCAGAGAAGGTTGTTGGTGTCGTAAAGCCTTTGAGTGTTGCATCTCAGGAAGGCTCCGCCTCCGGGCAGGGCCGGGCAGTATGCAAGGGTAAAGACCTTGTCTCCCTGTCTATGAAATTCAGGATAGGTTGCCTCCCAATCCTCATCTGGATACATGATCAGGTTGGCCACCATGGGACGACGTTCGTAGTAAAACGGGAGGGAACTCTCATAATTATCTTTACGTAACATACGCTCTGCTTTCCAATCGGTCATCTCCACTGTGGCCTGGTTCCAGGTGGTGATCAATTCATCAGTGGTCATTATGAATGTGGGATTTGGTATGAAATCCATAATGTCATTCAGTCTCTTCTCCAGGTTTATTTTACTGATCCAGAGCTCGAAAATGCTTTTAATAGCGGAAAGGAAATCTTGATTTGTTGAGTCGAGATTTTTTTCAGTCGGATCAGAAAAAGCGAGGAAGCCGAAGAGGTGATCTTCCAAAAAGAGGGGTAAAAAAAAGACCTCATCAGATAAAGATTCCATGTTTTGCCATGAGGGTCTATCCAGGAATACCGTTTCCCCCTCTTTTAATCGCTCCCAAAGAGACAGGGGGATCTCTTCGGATTTGAGGGAGCCCGGCACGCTGGTGAAATCGCCCATCTTTTTTTCAGCATCGTTCCAGAAACCGAGGCATTCAAGGGTAAACCTTTCCTGATCCATATACTCTTTTTTATATACTGCCGCTGCTCCGGTCCCCATGATTTGCCCTATCATGCCTAGAGCTTTTTCCAGGTTTCTGTCTTTATTTTTCACCTGGTTAAGAAGAGTGGAGATCTTATCCAGCGACCTGAGAGGTGATATCCCGTTGGCTGATATTGTATTCATGATTGATAACCATCTCCCTTCCTATATTTATTCAAAAAGTATAAGAAAGCGAGGGAATATATGTCAACGATAAACGGGGCGTTTCCAGGGAGTTCTTCGTAATGTGGTTACAACCGTTCTTGCAAAAAAAAGCCTACCCATCGGTAGGCCCCTTTTTTAAGCTTTTTGTTTATGTGCTATTCCATGGCCTCCACGACCAATTCAGTCAGGTCCTTTACCTGCAAATCGCTTTTAGATCTTTTGGCCCTTGTTTCCATGGTTCGCACGCACTGCTGACATGCTGTTACAACCATATCAGCTCCCACTCCTTTGATTGAATCAAGTTTCATCTGTGCAACCTGGGCCGATAGGTTAGGATCGGTCATCTCGACATTTCCTCCACCGCCGCAGCACACAGAAAATTTTCGATTCATAGGCAACTCAACGAATTTGAGTCCTGGAATCGCCTGAATCACCTCCCGGGGTTCCTCGTAAATCCCTGTATTCCGGCCCAGATCACAAGGGTCGTGATAGGTGGCGACAACGTTGATATCTTTCTTTAGGGTAATTTTTTTGTCTTTTATCAATTGTGCGATCAGCTGGCTGGCATGAACCAGCTCTACATCGGTTTTATAAAAATGCTTCCAGGTATGTAAGCAGGACGGACAGGTAAAGACAACCGTCTTCGCCCCTACATCCGACACCTTCTTGAGATTATGCTCCTTCAATGTCTCCAGTTTCTCAGGCATCCCGGCACCGATAAGCGGAAAACCGCAACACCATTCCTCACCCCCAAGAATGGTAAAATCCACACCAGCCTTTTCCATGATCTTTGCCATATTGGCAGGAATTTTCTGAACCATAGGAAAGAATGAGGCCACGCAGCCGACGAAAAAAACAACTTCAGCCTTCTCTTTTTCAAAGGCATCCTCGGGCAGTTCCTTAATAAGTTCCTTCCATTCGGCACGTTCCTCTTGATCGTCGTCCGAAATATTGTAGTTTTCTTCAAGGGTCTTCGCTAACCGCTCAGCCACTTTCGGATAAAATCCAGAATCCACCTGGCACTCGCGATCCTGGAAGATGAGATCTTTTGTCCCGACGCTGGACAAACAGACCTCATTGCAAGCCCCGCATCCAAGACAAGTGAAGATTGCCCTTTCCGTATCCTCATTCAGTTCCAGTTTGTTCTCAATGGCAAACCGCGTGATGGCATTCCGTCCCCTGGGAGAATAGGCCTCTTTCTTCATAACCATATAGGTGGGGCAACTGGGAAGACAAAATCCGCATTTATTGCACTTGGCTACCTCGTCATAGGATAATTTTTTTAGCTGCACGATATTCATAAGAGTCTACCTCTTTATGTGAATTGTTGTTTCTAAAGCCCTCCCACGTAACGGCCAGGGCACATGATGCCCGAGGGGTCGATCTGATCCTTGAGCCGCTTCATGACCACGAAGTCGGAACCCATTTCACCCCACATCTTGAGTTTCCCTTTGACATCAGTCGCTGCACCCTGAATCACTAGGTTGCCGTCCGATTCTCGACACCGCTTCAACATCTGATTCAGAGCGCCTACGGCCTTGTCGGCTCCTGCCGTATCGTCCTGAGCCAGGAGAAGATTGGCCAGGCAGACGCCGTTTCCGGCATGGGCTTGAAGAGTGTAATCAAGATCGGCCTGAGAAAAGATAGATTCTACCGACTCAATAATATCTTTCCATAGGGAAATGGGGTAATTCAATTTGGCTTTGATGAGACCTGAGAACTGTCTGTCAAGATTTTGAAGGAGATCGCTCACTGCAAGCCAAAACGACAGGTGTTCATCCTCTTTAAGAATCACATCCGCCTTGCTGCCGGCTGCCTTGGCCATTTCAAGCATTTCTGTTCGCATACGGTCCACAGCAGGTTTGAATGACTCAAGGGCTATTGCCGACACGTATCCGTCTGCATTGAAGTCGGGAATCCCGGCTATGGGTAGGTGGCTGTAGGCCGAAGCATTCATGACTTCGACAGCAGCCGGCAGAAGAGTCGTCCCAAGGATTTGCTCTGCAAAAGCGGATGCATCGGAAAAGGAACTAAAGGAAACCAGAAGGGTTTCCATTTTGTCAGGCAGTGGGAGCATCTTCAATGTCATCTCACACAGGATGCCAAGGCTACCCATAGAGCCCACCATCAGTTTGGAGACATCATATCCGGAAACGTTCTTTACGGTCTTGCCGCCGGATCCAAGTATGTCTCCGTTGGGAGCTACGAGGCGGATCCCTATAATGGCATCCCTGGGCAGGTTGTAAAGGAGACGTCTCGGACCTGTGGAATTGGTGGCGATAATTCCTCCAATGGTTGCTCGGCCGACATAAGGAGGATCAATAGGGATAAAGCATCCGTTTCGTGAACGGTCTGAGCATATAAACTCATCCGATTCGACACTCAGATCATTCAATGGCAGATAGCATCGGTCTTCTTGGGTTGCCAGTCTTGCCTGAATGTCCCTGAATTTGACACCGGCTTCAATCGTCATTGTGAGATTTGATGTGTCAACGTCCAGCATATGGTTCATGCGGGAGGTACACACCACCATGTCAAGTCTTTGAGGCGGATTGCCCATGGCCATCTTGGTGCCGCTTCCGCAGGGCACAATAGCCAGATTTTCCCGGTTGGCAAACTTAACCACATCCGAAACCTGTTTGGTATTTTTTGGGAACACCACCGCTTTTGGCACTATATTATCCACGGCAAACTCAGCAGTGGCATCCGACTTGGTTTTTACATTCTGTTCGCCGAGGATCTCTGTAAGACTTTTCAATTTTTCTATGAAGGCTGCCACGTCAAAACTCCTTAATTTTTATAATGCGCAGATTGCTCAAACGATCGTCTGCGGCATACTAACTGCCGCATGGTTCCGCCGGAGTCATCTTGCCCGGATTTATTATATCATCAGGGTCGAATGCCATGTTTATTTGGCGCTCAAAATCCAAATCGCTGTTGC
>CAZUHR010000034.1:0-16310 GCA_964620335.1 uncultured Desulfobacteraceae bacterium | reverse complement strand
GGCGGTTATGGAAAAGGCCACGGCCAGACACCCGACAATGGCAATGATCAGCCACAGCTTGATGGTCTCCGACATCGGCTTGAGTTTCCATTCCACATTTTCAAACTCTCTGTGCAAAAAGGCACCCACCAGCCCGGCGACACCCTGCTGGATCATCACAGCAGGGACGATCTGTTTGGGATCAAAACCCAAAACCAATAAAAGCGGGGTGAGCGCCGTTCCAAATCCCATGCCTGCTGAAGCGTCCATGAATTCAAAAAACATGGCAATGGCCACTACATACCAGATAATACTCCAGTTGTCCGTTCCTACCCATCCGTGTGACTTGACAATCTCGGAAGGGATTCGCTGCGTGGCCTCAAATGGATTGCCAGCCAGCCAGCATCCCAAAAGGAAAACTAGGAACAAGGCCACTACTCCCCAAAGGGCACCTTTTATTTGCCTCCACTCGGGAATGAACCTCTGTAATAGCGTCTTTTTGGCCTCAAGGTCTCGGGCTATCTCCCAGCCCATACTCTTTTGATTTTGTTCCATGATATTACCCCCTATCTCGAAACTTATTCAAACCAGATCTGCTCTATAATCAAGACTATATCCTTATCCCTGAACCGTACCAACATTCAGTGCATACTGCAGAATTACATAGATAAGATAAACACCTAATAGCCAGGCACCCTGCCATCTCCTGAACCAACCGTCTTTGCCCATGAAAATGAAAACGCGAAATGAATAAAGGATGACAAGCATGGTCGGAAAGTGGAAATGGAAAAAGTTGGCCGGAATCGCCAGGGGCCTTGCCGCTGCAGCAGCGCCGATGACGAACAGGCAGTTTAATACATCAGCTCCCACGACATTACCGACCATGATTTCAGGATGCCCCTTTCTGACAGAGGCAATCGCCGTCATGAGTTCGGGAAGAGATGTGCCAAAGGCCACCATGGTACAGGCGATAATATCATCCGGCACTCCGATCCTATGGGCGATCTCCGAGGCGCTTGGGACAAGAATCCGAGCCCCGAGCACCACCAAAAAAAGGCCTCCAAGGAGCATGCACCAGCTTTTTCCCAAACTCACCAATTCTGAATCATCCACCTCCTCCCCTTCTACGGCCAAAGCTCCTCCCTGTTTGGCCCAGACATAGGTCACATACATGTAACAAGCCAGTAAAATTAAGAGGAAAAAGCCTACAAATCTATTTAATATCGGCTCCCCGGACATAGTAAGCAGGGCCAGAACCGAAATGATGACAAGCAATGTGGCTGCCCCCACCTGTACCCATCCGGTTCTATTGAGAATAAACCGGTTCACCGGCACCGCAGTCAACACGCATGTCAAACCGAAAATCAGGCCGGTATCAGCAATAATGGATCCAACCCCATTTCCCAAGGCGAGACCCGGATTTCCCATCCAGGCGGCCATGACTGAGACAACCGCCTCAGGTGTGGTTGTTCCTAATGAAATGATTGTTGCGCCGATAACAATTCTGGGCAGGCCTGTTCTGCGGGCCAGGTGAACGACGCCGTCAATCATCCAGTCGGCCCCCTTGGAAAGCAGCAAGATACAGACGACTATTAAACCTACAAGAAGAATCGTAGGAAATCCCGCTACCAGGTTATGCAGGAGTGTTTCATCCCCAATCCAGCGTAAAACGTTCGCTTCCACATCCACTCCTTTCTGAGCATAAGATTTGAGAAAACATCACAATCTTCCGGGTTTTCCGGTGCAACCCAAATCTCTATGATATACAGACAAACAAAAAACGTGCCAAAAAAATCTCTAAGGATAAAAAACATAAAATGCTGCTAAATACATAATGATTATTACGCCATCTTTGAAAATACTTATCATAATATTACCAAATCAAAAACCGACAGTGGACAATTCAATAAAAAAATGTCTCCTTTCTGTTTGCACTAGGATGCACAAGCCTCCACCGCTTGTCACTGTTTTTATTGAGAAGAATGAGATGTTTTGGAATCCTGGGGGGGTAGCAGTTTCATATGGCACCTATATTGCAGCATTGAAATACAGAGAAATTTCCGCTGTGTGTTTTCAAAAACATTTGAAAAACCTCGGGGTGAATCTATGAAGGAAAAAAGAGTTGAGGAAATCCTTCTCCCCTTCAGGAAAGGCATGCCGTTTTGTCCTTCAGTAACTACGAGCGATAAGATTACTCATGCAATCGAATTGATGGTGAACAACAACCTCAAGTGTATCGCCGTAGTTCGAAACGAGCGGCCCATTGGCATGGTATGTCTTGAAGACGCTTTTAAAAAGCTGGGCCTTTGCATTTAAATTCCCGCGCATATACCCCGGCCTCTTTCATAAGCCTATGAAGATATTGTCTTTGAATACCTGCCATTTGAGCCGCCCTGCTTATATTTCCCCCGCTTTCCCCAAGGAGTGATCGTATGTACTGCTCATGGAACATCGAGATCATCCTGTTTTTGGCTTCTCTAAAAGAAAGACGATGCATATCTTTATCAAATTCCGGATAGAGGGACTCCTGTTCGTTGTCCAGGAAAAGGTCTTTAACCACAAGCGTATCTGTTCTGCAAAAGATAACGCTCCGCTCAATGATATTTTCCAGCTCCCTGACATTGCCTGCAAAGTCCTGTGAAAGAAGTGCCTGCATGGCCGAAGGTGAAATATCCCGGATATCTTTCTGGTTAACCCGGGCATATTTTTTCATGAAATGGTAGGCCAAAAGGGGAATGTCTTGCTTTCTCTCCCTTAGCGGAGGAATATCGATATTGATAACGTTTAGGCGATAATAAAGGTCTTCCCTGAAAAATCTCTCTTTGATATCTGATTTGAGGTTATGATTTGTAGCAGCAATAAAACGTATGTCCGCCCTTTTTGTAACCGTACTCCCCACTGGTTTGTATTCGCCTTCCTGAAGAAGTCTTAAAAGTTTTGTTTGCATATGCGGGCTCAGATCACCTATCTCGTCCAAAAAAAGGGTCCCTCCATTTGCTTCTTCAACTAGTCCTTTCTTGTCTTTCCAGGCACCTGTGAAGGCTCCTTTTACATGACCGAAAAGTTCGCTTTCTAAGACCTGTTCGGGAATTGCAGTGCAGTTGACAGTAATAATCTTTTTTAGAGCTTTTAGGCTGTTTTGATGAATTGCCTTGGCAACCAATTCCTTTCCGGTGCCGCTCGCACCAGTGATTAGAACTGTGGCCATGGTGGGGGCAACCTGCCTGATACGTTCGAATATTTCCTTCATAACGGGGGTCGCCCCGACAAGGGGCGAAAAATCACTCTTCTCTGCCAAGGCCTGCCGAAGGGCCAGATTCTCTCTTACCATCTCCCGCCACTCCATAACCTTGTCTATAGTAAGCAGAATCCTTTCTCTCCGGAACGGCTTGGTTATATAATCGTATGCACCTTTTTGAATCGCCTCTACCGCGGTCTCAATAGTTGCATAGGCGGTCATGATAACTACACAGACCTCCGGCCTGATTTTTTTGACCTCCTCAAGGAGTTGGATACCGTCCATTGCGGGCATCTTCAAATCTGTTATCACCAGATCAAAAGGGCTTTTTTTGAATAATTCAACAGCTTTCACCGGATTCGTAGCCATATCCAATTTGTGATCCGTCTCCTCGGAAATAATCCTTTGCAGAAGAACCAGCATGTCTTTTTCATCATCAACTATCAAAATTCTGCCGGCCATTATTTACCCCCGAGTTTTAGTGATAAATTTCAAAGTAAAGGTCGTTCCGCCCGGTTTCCCCTGAGAATCATCAGTATGGCTCACACAATCTATCGAACCTCCGTACTTGGAGATAATACCGTAGCTTACGAACAAACCCAGACCGGTTCCTTTACCTTCCGGCTTGGTAGTAAAAAAAGGTTCAAAGATATGTTCAATATCTTCTTCCCTAATTCCTATACCATCATCCTGGAACTGAACAACGGCCTTTCGTGTGCGTCGTTCCAGAAATGTGCGAATCGTTAATGTTCCACCTTTTGACATAGCCACGAGGGCATTGTTTGTCAGATTCAAAAAGACCTGCTGCAACTGACGTGAATCCCCCCTAACAGGTGGGATGTTTCTCGCTAAATCCAGAACAAGTTCAACATCGTTCATCTCAAAGGTATGCTTTACAACCCGGATTATTTCCCCCAGACAATTGTTCAAATCAGAGTACTTCGAATTCCCATCTCCAAGACGGGCGAAGCTCAATAGATTTTCCACCACCTGCTTGCAATGAAGGCCCTGTCTTTCAATGGTCTTTAAATCTTCAAACTGCTGAGTGCCGTTATCTGTATTTCGCAGCAAAAGGTCAGAGAAACCCAAAATGACTCCCAAGGGATTATTGATCTCATGGGCGACTCCCGCCGCCAAGGTTCCAAGTGAAGCCAGTTTTTCCGTGTTAACCAGCTGCCTTTCCAAATGTTTATTTTCGGTAATATCCCGGGCAATACACAGTACAGAACTCACTCCGCCCCCTTCGTCCTTAAGAGGCATGAAATTCGAACTGATCCAGATTTCATGTTCTCCAACTTTCACCTCAAATTCATCCCGCACGCTTTTTCCGAGTTTATGGACCAGTCTAACCAATTCAAGTTGTTTTTTAGCGACCTCCTCAGGGAACAGGCTTGAAATATCCTTTCCCAAAAATTCCTCAGCACGCCCACCAAAGAAACTGGCGGTAAAGCTGTTCATGGATTGAAATCTGCCATCCGGATCGATCGTAAAAATAAAGTCCTCAGCACTCTCCACTAAAGAACGGTATTTCTCTTCAGATTTTTTTAGATCTTCTGTCCTTCTTTTTACCCTTTCTTCCAGAACGCGAGACCATCGCATTTCAAAGAAAAAAATGGCTGATGTGCTCAGCAGAATGGCCAAAATTACCAATCCCTGTAACAGGAATTGCATCAGATAGCCTTTATGGATAGCTCCTTCTATCTCGGATACGGGAGCCACCACCGCCACCGACCATTTTTGGGGCGGACTTTCGGATACAACGATAGGGCTGAAGGCAATTAGCTTCTTTATTTTTCCGGTAATTCCTCGATGCCAACCGGCAAAATACCAGCCCATACCCTCAAGGCCCTTCAGCATCTTTTCTTTCTGAATAAAATTGATCTTTCCACTGGAAATGTCGGGATATTTCTCTTCCCGGGCCTTGAAAGCACTCTTTCCAATGAAACCGGCATCAGGATGAAAAAGGAAGGTTCCATTCTCAGCAATGATCCAGGCATAGCCCGTCTTTCCGGACCGAACGCTTTTCAAAAAGGGGGTAAGGAACCAGGATACGTTGACATTAAACAGTAGCAGCCTCGGGGAATCACCCTCCAGAGAAACCGCTAATATCAGACTTATTCTTGAGGGACTAATCTGAGGTTGAGAAATCCAAACTCTTTTTTCATCAGGTGCCTCAACAACCGGTAGAGAAAAGAATTTTTTATCCAGTGGTTCGGTTACAGACCAATGTCGATAAGGCGCAAAAATATAAGTCTTTTGATTCTTCAGGTCCCCTATTTCAATTTTCCAAACCCCTCTTTCCATAACACGGGAAAAACTCTTTTGTATATTCTCGTACTGTTCCTCCATATCAGAAATCTTAAAACACTTCTCACTGCCAAGCATAAGGATCTCTTTTTGTAAAAATCCCAGTTCTCGCTCTATGAAAACTGCCACATGGCGGGCAATGACCAGTTGTTCTTCATTAAACCGGTCCGCCACCTGTCTTCTCATTTCACTGGCAGACCATAGGCCAAGCAAAATGCCCGCAGCCAGGAAAATCATGGCAGTTAAGCACACAACGATGAAGATGTTTCTTCTTATTCCTCGGAATTTATGTCCATCCATTAACAATACCGCAACGAAGTTGCTTTTATTCCCGATCTTTCGGGGCGGAAAATCCCCGGATGAAAGGAATTCGTAACCTTATTCTCTCAGAATCTCCTCCATCTCAAAGAACAGGTCCTGCTCTCGAATCACACCCACAAGCTCTCCCGACCTCATAACAGCCAGACGCCTGACCCTGTTTTCGACCATCATACCGGCGGCCTCCATGAGATTTGATTCGCAATCAATCGTCAGGGGTGCCGGGGACATGATCTCCTTGATATTCTTCTTTGCCAGTTCTTTTACCTCTCTTGTGAACATGCCCTGCCAGAACATTGGGGAGTATTTTATACTGTCCGCCATGGAGGGCTTAGGTGCGTAAAGATAGGCGGGCATGATCCCTTCAAGTAAATCCTTAATGGCAAGAATCCCCCGGACCCTTTCGTTTTCGTCGAGCACTAGGACAGAGCGGTGACCTGTTTCCATAATCCGACTGGTGGATACCTTTGAAACAAAAGATTCTTTCAGATGAAAAATTGCCTCTCTGATAGTCTGGTCTCCTTTCAGTGTAGTGTATTCCTCAATGGGTATCATAACTTCCGCAACACTTTTCTCTTCAGGGGGCTCGGCCCTCCTCCCATGCCTGTATGCTTCCGATATTTTTGAGGCCAATAGATCCATATCACAGGGTTTTGACAGATAATCGAATGCCCCCTCAACAAGGGCTTCTCTGGCGGAGGGCATGGCTCCGTGTCCGGTGAGCATAATCACAGGAAGGTCTGGAGAGTTCTTCTTGATGATTTTCAGAGCCTCATGGCCGTCCATACCCGGCATCTTGATATCCAAGACAACAACATCCGGATTTTCTTTAAGTTTATCAATAGCCTCTTCGCCGCTGCTGGCCAGCAGAGTCTCAAAACCCCTCCTTTTTAAAAGCTTCTTGGTGGTCTCCCGAAATTGTTCTTCATCATCCACCATTAACACTTTTATTGTTTTACTCATCCTATCCGCCTCCTTTTTTGGGGATAAACAACAGCCGTTGATAGTCTGAACTTAATATTTAAGAAGTATATCATGCCGACCCCTTAACATAATAAATCACCGGAGCTAGAGACCAAAAAAACAGAACTACTACTAATATTGATAGCCCGATAATAAGTATCGCCTGCCCCCACCTTAATCCGCATCCTTTGACCATACCCAAGGCAATAAGCAGCCATTTCCATGGTTCGGTCAGCCAGACAAACAGAGGGATCCAGGATGCCAGCATTGTGACACCTGCTGAAAAGGCATATACAGCAAAGAATTTTGTAAATGTAACCCGTTTGCCAATGGTCATAGCCATGACAAAAAATCCCGTGCCTGCCGCGATAAAAGTCATAGAAACGGCATTTACAAGCAATATTCCAGCCATAACAAAATAGCTCTCACGGAAACAGGTGAGACTCGCACCGGTAAAAAACAAACTGGACATAATCAAAAAACCAAAAGGTTGTTGAAAACCCACTTTTTCAGGAAATTGACCGAAAAATTTACCCGGTGCACCTAACATCCGTGTCAATGCCTGAAAATAAAAGCCCATGGTGAACCTCTCAGTTTCCGTCATTTCAAATGCCTTTGACATAATGTCTCTTTACCGTCTAAAAAACCCCAAACCTTACGAGGATACCCAGACAAAGCATTATAAGCGTCAAAATAAAGAAAAACGCCCTTTCTGTTTTTTTGTCAAAATATGTAATACCTTTTGAGTGGAAAAAGGCCTTCTTTTTATTTAACAGACTTTTCTCACTATTGCTTTCCATCGTTGCCCCATTCAAAGTATTCGGAATTTTCCGTGTATCTCTTAAAATTTCGGCAACACGCCAAACCCCCTCACGCACCAGTACACAACCACAAGCAGGATAGTCACTATGTTTGCCGCAAACCACATTGGGACACCCACCTTAAGATAGTCCTTTGGCTCCAGATAACCGCTTGCATAGACAATAGCGTTTGGAGGTGTTCCAATAATCAAGGCATAGGCAAAGGAAGATGATATTGCCGTGCCCATAGCCATAAAAGGAAGGTAAGTTGTGCCTGGATGGACAAGACCGGCCATATTAAGTGAGATAGGACCAACTGCCGCTGCTGCCGGTCCGTCTGCCATCAGGTTTGTAAGGCAGGCAGTAAGACCGTTGTTTACAAGCATAAGAGGAATCCCGTGATCCATACCCAAGGGCGCGAGAACATCAATAATGGTTCTTGCAAGCCAGTAAGCGGCACCGGTGCTGTCCAAGGTTCGCCCGAATATTATGGCGCCTGCATAAAGCCAGACCACGCCCCAATCCACCTTTTCCTGGTAGTCTCTCCAGTTACAGACACCAGCAAGGATATAGGCAACCGCGCCCGCAACCGCAATCACGCCTATGCCTAAACGAACAGGATATATACCCAGGTCGTAAAAGACTTTTTCAGTAAACCATCCGAAAACCATGATTACAAAAATGATGATTGCCCTGATCTGATGTTTATTCCATCCCCCCATCCTCCCGATCTCTCTTTGCAGGGTTTCCATTGCAGGGGCAAGGGAACTGATTTTTGGTCTGAAACGCCAGTTTAACATGAACCATGTTATGGGAATCATCACCAGGACAAATGGAAAACAATATGTAGCCCACTGAAAATACCCAATATCAAATCCGAACATATCATTCAGGTAAGTCATCATAATCACGTTTCTTGCACCGCCCGAGGGTGCCCCAGGGCCACCTATGTTACAGGCCATGGCTATGGCTATCATGATCATCTTGGCAAGTTCTTTGTCCTCGGGAATCTCATCCGTCAGGCTATTTTGATAAAGGAGCATTCCTATGGGGAGAAACATGGCGGCTAATGCATGATCCGAGATAAAGGATGCAAGGGGAGCGATGATGATAAAAAATATGAGGGTGACCCACTTAACATTGGGAACTGCCAATTTTCTGAACATCATAAGACAGATTCTCTTATCAACCCCTGTTTTCACAAAGGCCGCTGCAAACATAAGGCTCCCCATAATAAACCAGCACGCATCGCTCCAGTAGAGCATGGCTACCTGCTGCCTTGAGATAACGCCCGTGAACACAAGAATCAGGCCAATACAGAAGGCGACACCCGGTAGGGGAATACACTCCGTCAAGAAGCAAAATACAACAAACACCATCATGGCTACGGCAACCTTTATATGCCATGCCCCTCTGTCTGCCGCCTTTTTGTCCTCGCCGGTAAGATCCTCATATTTGAGACCGTCTTTTCTCAGCTTCAAGGACCTATTCATGAGATCGAGAAAAGCCTCATCGCTGATTTGATCCTTTATATAGCTTTGGGCCTTTTTAAAATTTGCGGCAACAGCCTTGATCTCGTATTTTTTGCACCATTTTAAATCCCGTTTTAAAAAACGATCCCTCGAAAGGGCGCCCATCCTGATATTTGTTTCCATCATCTGTGCCGTGACAAGCTGCCATTGATCAACATCCGCGCTTTCTTTTTCAAACAACTCCTTGGTGATAAAATTAACAACGGCTTTGGGTCCCACCTTGAATTCCGTTCCTACATCCTTCATCCCATAATGCGTTGGTAAGAGCAGGACGGCAAAAAACAGGACAACGGGAATAAAGAATAGCTTCCAGTCAACATATTTGTCGTATCCGGTGGCCTTTTCTCTGGCTTCAACCATTTTTCATACCTCGTTCTTGCATCCTTTTCATAATTTATTCTCTATCCCGGGATAACTTTGATCAAACCAGACCAAATCCGGACCGGAACTATTTTGCGCTTCTTATAATCTCCCTCGGAGACTTCATAAAAGCCCTGGCCTGTGCCACTCGGATTTTTTCCTCGATCCTCTGCCTTTTTTCAAACGCTTCCTCTGCCTTTGCGATAAGGTCATTTACATCTGTTGGCTTCGTTAAATAATCAGTAGCCCCGGATTTTAGGCCCTCCACCGCCGATTCAACCGTGCCATGGCCGGTCAACATGATGACCTCAACCATGGGAAATTTCCTTTTAATAGCCTTCAAGGTTTCAATGCCGTCCATCCCGGGCATTTTGACGTCAAGGATCACAACGTGGATATTCTGGGTTCTCAGTTTTTCCAAAGCCTCGGCCCCGCTGATCGCTGTGAAAACTTCATACCCTTTCTTCGAAAGAAGCTTTTTCGTGGTTGATAAAAACCTTTCTTCATCATCCACCAACATCATTTTCATCTTTTCCATGTTTTGCCCCCTATGGTTTGGTTAGATATTTAAGCAATTAATTAGTCGAGTAGCCGTCAAATGAATCTTGACATATTAAAGACCCCTGCAGTAAGACTCCGACGAGGAGTTCGGCTGAGGCTCCCTCTGGGTCTGACCCCTCGACCATGAGCGACTCGACTTGAGCTCGTCGACAAGTCTCGGGCCGAATGGCGCTTTGTACATTTTCAAATCAATGGAGCCCTAAGACACGGCCGGCAGTTCAATGGTAAAAGTCGTACCAACGCCCATTTCACTGCTGACCTCCATTATACCTCCCATACTGTCTATAATGCCGTAACATATGGAAAGGCCAAGTCCTGTTCCTTTGCCTACAGGTTTTGTAGTAAAAAACGGACTAAAAATTTTTTTAAGATTCTCTGGGCTGATGCCGATCCCGTTGTCTTTAATAAATATTTTCACCTTTCCATCCTCTTTCGGATCTGTTCCGATTACCAGTTCGCCCCCTTTAGAACCATGTCTTGCCACAAGTGCATCAATTGCGTTGTTGCACAGATTAAGCAGAACCTGTTGAAGTTGGGCCGGGTCCTCGTGAATACGGGGAGTATCTGCAGAGACATCCTGTGTTATGGTAATACCATGAACACCTGCCTTATTAGCCACCATGCTTATAACCTCGGGTATGAAAACATCCAGGTCAATATCCATGGAAACGGTTTCGCTTTGCCTGCCGAACTTGAGGATAGCGTGCGTAATTTTTGAACAACGGTCGATTTGAAGCCCTATTTGATCAATTGAATCTTCGAGTTCTTTCAGATCTTCGGATTCCTTTAGTTCGCCTTTTTCCTTCATTTCTGTAAAGATAACCCCCATAAGTCCCTGCTCACTCTTCATGATCTGGAGGGGGTTGTTGATTTCATGAGCGAATCCTGCCGCCATTTCACCTAATTCCGCTAACCGGCTCGCCCTTATGAGCTGCTGTCCCAATTCATCCTTTTCTACATCTATTCGCTGCATCCTCCGCACAATCCGACCGGTCAGATAAAAGGCGATAGTGATTATTGCGCCACCGCCGATAATAGTGATCAGAATGATAAGATAACCAGCTGACCTGAACGCCCTGAAGGCGTCTACTTTCTCCTGTCTTACAACTAACAACCACTTCTTTTCTTCAAGCCAGGTAGTAGCATAGCAATATTCATCACCTCTTTTATCTTTGTGAAAAAAAGTTGCGATCTCGTTATTCAATGATGAATATTTGACATTTTCAGGATCCTTGTCCATCAGGTTTCCACCTGAGCGACGCTCTGTCTGGAATATTCCTTCTATGTTTAGGATATAGGCTTCGCCGGTTTTTCCAATACGGACTTTTTTCACAAGATCATTGAACATGTATGTATCTATTGTTGCACGGATAACCCATGCCTTTCCTGCTTCTTTCCTCTTGAGTGCGATGACAAAATGGGGAACCCTTCTAAAGCCCAAAAAGATATCGCTGACATAATAACCTTCCCTCATGACTTCCTTAAACCAGTTTGCCTTTCCATAATCTTTGCCGACTAATTTGTAAGGCCCCTGGTAATTAACGTGCATGCCTTCTTGATCAAAAACACCGAGATCCACAAATGTGTTGGATTCCTTTTGTAAGTTAGTAAAGATACTGTAAAGTGTTACTGGATCTACCAGATCTTCATAACCATAAGAGTTGAGAACAAAATTAAGATTTGCCTTTCGTTCCCGGAGGAACGAATCGATCATGTGACGGTGATCTTCAACAATGCGCTTCATACTGGCAATGGTGCTGGTTTCGATAGAAGTGGTAAAATAATAATAGCCGATGCCCAAAATCAGGACAAACGGGATAACAGGCACCAGGATCATACTGCCTAAAATGCTTCTTCTCAGGCTCGCATAGTGATGTTCTTTCATGGTTTCATGCCCAATTTTTCCGCCGGATTGCCCGAGCAAATCAAAAAGACTGTTTCAGGTATATAAAAGCAAGCTCCATGCCAAATTGAGGCTATGCAGAAATGTCAAATAAAGGCCTTAAAACATTAAGATTATTATCACTGGGGGGGTTGTGTATATCGGAAGCAAAATAAATTTATGTCGGCATTATTTACACACTGTAAAGGAAGGAATGGAAAATTTGCAGGAAACGCTGATGATCTTGTAATTAACAGTCTTTTGCCTGCTTTATGATTTTTTCGGCTTTATGCCAAACAGAGGACCCGATACATTTGGAGACGACCTTCCGGCCTGTTGTTACTGACTGCAAGGCTTCTCCAGGCTTGAAATAAATCCTAAGAAGAGGAGTCATTGAGTTAAATCAGGTTCTACCAGTACCTGAGAAGTTTCTTGATCTTAGCACTTCGAATCTTCGCGTCGTGGGCATCCTTTCTTTCAAATGCCTCGGCCAGCTTCGGGAGAAGTTCTTCAAGCTTTATGGGCTTTAAGACGTAATCAAATGCCCCTAACTTCATACCTTCTATACTGGTCTCTACAGATGCGTGTCCTGTAAGTAAAAGCACCTCGGCAAGGGGTTGGATCTTTTTTATTTCCCTCAGGGTCTCAATACCGTCCATTCCCCCGGGCATCTTGATATCCAAGATGACCACATCAAATTCTCTTTTCTTCATTAAATCAATGGCTTCTTCACCACTCAAAACCCCGGTAGCGGGAACTTTTCTTTTGTTTAAGCGATTGACAAGCGTCTCAACAAAGTCTTCCTCGTCATCCACCACCAAAACGTTGAAAAAATCCATGTAGCCTCCTCGATAAATTGTTTTGTTTGAAGTGACTTTATTTTTCTTCCGGAATAACTATTGGGATGCTTATGGTAAATGTAGAGCCTTTTCCTACCTCACTTTCCAGGCTGAGATTGCCACCCAGTTTTTCTATAATACTGTAACAGATCCAAAGACCAAGTCCCGTCCCCTTGCGTTTATGTTTTGTTGTGAAAAAGGGATCAAAGACCTTTTTCAGCTGATCATGAGGGACCCCCGGTCCGTCGTCAGTAATACTGACAGTTATATTTCCCTCATTCCTGCGGCTTTTAACCTTAATTAGCCCATCTTTGCCTATTGCGTCAATACTATTAGATATAAGATTCATATAAACCTGCTGGAGCTGGGCTTCGTCACCGGCAATAATCGGGATATTCGTATCCAGGTCAGTCTGTATATCAATGTTATTTATTCTTGCATAATTCTCCAGCATGTCTATTGTCCGGTTGATCGTCCTGTTTATATCCACATCCTCAAGATGGGGTTCCATTTTTCGAGCATAACCGAGCATATTATGAACAACCTTTCGGGCTCGTTCCACATGGTAGTCTATCTTTTCAATGGATTTCTTATATTCATCAATATTTTTACTATCCTGAAATTCCTCTTCCTTTAAAAGGTCTTCCATCCATCCGATCTTTTGTATAATAATGTTCAACGGATTGTTTATCTCATGGGCCACTCCCGCAGCCATTTTGCCAAGCGCGGCCAGCTTATCGGATTGAACAAGCTGTGCATTGAGTTCGTTCATCTTGGCATCCGATTCTTTTAAATGGTTGACATTGAGACGAGTGGTGAAAACGGTCGTCAGGATAATAGCAAAAATGCCCAAGATGATTATCGTTATTTCCACGGTTCGCAATGCAAACAGACGTCTCATCTGCTCGGCAGGCTCCTGGCTGATTACAAGAAGCCATTTATTATTATTCAGCCAGCTCCCGGCATAAAGGAGTTTTTTGCCTTGGATGTCTTTCGCATCGATCACTGTTGTATCCCCGCCAAACAGCTTCGTATCCAGGTTGAATTCCGACAGAATCTGGGCACCAAATCGGGGCTGGGTCTGGTAAATTCCGGCTTTATTAATAAGATAGGCATCTCCTGTTTTTCCTATCTGGGCTGATAATACGAGTGCCCCGAATATGTCCGGATCAATGGTCGCCCTCAAAATCCAGCTACGCTGGCCTTCCCAGCATCGAACGGCAATGATAAAATGGGGTAGCTGACGAAAGCCTTTATATACATCGCTTATGTAAACTCCCTTGCTCATAACCTCGCCGAACCAGCCCTCTTGATAATAATTCAGCCCTCTGAGATTATATGGCCCCACATAGGCCAGGTGCTGACCCGTATTGTCGATAACGCCTAAATCAACAAATGCACCTGCCCTCAGGTTCATGACCTCGAATACATGTGAAAGATTTTTTTCATCGACCATATCGTTAAAACTATGTGTATCGGCCATTGCGCTGAGAATAGCCGTACGTTCCTTTAAAAACAGATCAATAGCCTGGGCCTGGGCACTTGCACGATATTTTATCTGTTCCTCGGTCTTGTCCTTGCACATTATCGCAACTTGATAATACATGGTTGCGCCAAGTATAATAAGCGGCGCAAATGAAACCAGTAGTGTAACGGTAATAATCTTTTTTTGAAGATTTGCATAGACCGAGCTTTTCATAAGAAATTACACCACCTTTTTCCAGATCGCAAAATTTTTAAAACTGTAGCTTATTAAAAAAATTGCTTCAGATATCTCCGCTTTTTCTTAACAGCAAAGTAGCTTCCGCCTTTCTGATGCGCTCCTCCTGTTCATCCTTCCTCTTTCTGGCTCCTTCCATTTTGGTTGTCAGATCGTCAAAATCCGCGGGCTTCATAAGATAATCGAAAGCGCCCAATTTCATCCCTTCAACAGCCGTCTCAGTTGTACCATGTCCTGTCAGCATAATGACTTCAATTATAGGGAACCTCTTTTTTATCTCCCTTAATGTTTCGATGCCGTCCATGCCCGGCATTTTGATATCCAAAATCACGACATCAATATTTTCCTTCTCTAATATTTCAAGGCACTCCCGGCCGCTATAGGCAGGTGTTACTCTTTCTCCTGCCTCTTCCAGTCTCAGGGAGAGCATTTCCACGAAGTCCTTCTCATCATCCACCAATAATACCCTGGTTGGTATTTTGATCATGACATTTATCTCCTTTAAAAGTCTTACTGGTTTTGGGAAAAATTTAACCCACTTAAATCATCTTGTCTAACAAATCGACATCCTGACTTCCTGTTAATTCCTTTTTTACCTCAAGATATTTCGGGAGTCTTATGCAAAAACTTGTCCCGCGACCAAGCTGGCTTTCAACCTCAATTTTTCCTCCTAGTTTTTCAACAATACCTCTCGCAACGAACAGCCCCAGACCTGTGCCTTCACCAGGAGGTTTTGTGCTGAAGAAGGGTTCGAAAATCCTTTCCAGATTTTCTTTCGGGATACCTTGCCCCGTATCCTGAACTGTAAGGGCCACTGCCTCAGCAATCGGTTCAAGCCTGATAGTGATATTACCTCCGGACCCGGTAGCATGTATGGCATTGGTCAAAAGATTAAGCATGACCTGTCTTAGCTGGTAGGGATCACTCCATATAGTGTTTTCCAGAATATCCATTTCCTGGACAATCTCAATGCCCTTGTCTGCTGCTTCCCTTTTTACCAACTGAACAGCCTCATCTGCCAGTTGCTTCAGATTCACTTCGGCCAGGACAGAATCACTTTTTCTCGCAAAACCTAATAGCTGAAGCGTAATTCTCTTGGCCCTTTCGACGCCCTTTTCAATCTTGTTCAGGGCCATATCAAGGTCATGCCTGCGTGGTATTTCCGCAAGTTCTTCCTTTTTCAAGATTTGCTTTATCCAGCCGGCGGATTCCTTGATAATCGCCAGGGGATTGTTGATTTCGTGTGCCACGCCGGCAGCCAAGGTCCCTAAAGAGGCCAGTCTCTCTGTTGCAATCATCTGCTGTTCCATCTTTTTCCTGAATTCTGCTTCCCTCAGCTTTTCCTCTTCCCGCCTTATCTTATCATAGGCATGTTTGATCTTCTCTAATAAATGATCCAGTTCAATTGGCTTGCTGAGATAATCAAAGGCCCCGGCCTTAATACCTTCAACGCCATCCTGGGTCGTTGCATGGCCTGTTAGGAGTATAACTTCTATTTTCGGATATTTTTTCTTGATATGATGGAGAGCTTCAATTCCGCTCATTCCGGGCATTTTAACATCTAATACCACCACATCCATAGCCTTCTTCTCAAGGACTGACAGGCATTCCTCTCCGCTCGCTGATTGCTCAGAGACAATGCCCCTTAATTTCATACGCTTTGCAATGGTCCGCCGGAATTCTTCTTCATCGTCAACAAGAAGAAGTTTTATGCCTTCCATGAATACCAAGGTCCTTGTTCCAGTTTCATTATAGCTCTCTTAAACCAGGCCTAAAACCCTCCACCATACAGCCGCTACCAATATAAGAAT
>CAZUHR010000033.1:6593-16391 GCA_964620335.1 uncultured Desulfobacteraceae bacterium | reverse complement strand
GGATCATGCAGGGCTTCGGCTGCTTTTAATATACGGTCCCAGGTGTCCGGCACCGGGAGCCCCTTTTTTCCGAATAGGTCTTTGCGGTAAAGGAGGAGCTGACCCCATCCATCGACCGGTACTGCCGCGTAGCCGCCGGAAACCCCGACTAAATTAAGGGGGCCGACGCTGAAGGTTTCCTTTCCCAGGTCATTTATTATATCAGTTGCGGATCGACTATCCAGAATTCCCGCCTCCATCCATCCCATTGCAAAATCTACAGGATGAAAGAGCACATCGGGTAGAGATCTCGCCGCATAAGCGGCAACCACCCTTGCCGCCAGGAGATTTTCATCCACAGGGACCACGCTGACACGAATTCCCGTCTTCCGCGTAAATGCACAAGCTATTTGTCGCTGGATCTCCAGGCGGTCCTTCTCAGTCTCTGTGGTCCAGAACGTTATCTTGTTCTGGGCACCCGAAGCAGGGAAAGTCGCCATAGAAAAACAGATAATGATCAAAAAGGATAAGAATATTGACCTCATAAAAATCCTTATCTCACAAAGAAGACTCATTATTTCTTATAATTGCACGATCTTTCAAAGATCAATAATATTATACATTGATAACCGAATGAAGTTTGACAGGTATTTGATAATGTGTTTCAATTTATTAATTTTTGATCTATTTAACAATTAAAATAATTCACGCTATCTTTTTCACTGAACGCCAAATTTGAAAAAAGGAGGGTTCACTTTGCTTCACACAGCGACTTCCGAACAGATTAGAAAAGGCCTTGTAACAGATGTATATTTTGAGAGGACCGAAAAAATCCTCAGAGATAAGAGAATAGACAAAGAAGTGCGGGCGGAATTTATGGCCAAAGGGCTTCCCGCGGGCTGGTCATGGGCTGTATTTGCCGGGGTGGAAGAATGTGTCTCTCTTTTAAGGGATTTTCCGGTAGATGTGAGGATCATGAAGGAGGGCACCTTTTTTTCAGCTGACCAGCCGGTGCTGGAAATCCATGGAAAATACCTTGATTTCGGGAGATATGAAACCACTTTGCTCGGCTTTATATGCCAGGCCTCCGGTATTGCCACAATGGCGGCCAGGTGTCGGAAGGCAGCGGGAGAGCGCCAGGTATTCAGCTTCGGTGCCCGCCGTATGCATCCCGCCATTGCGCCTTTAGTGGAAAGGAATGCTTACATCGGAGGTTGTGATGGGGTGGCCGTGGGTCTAGGAGCCGACCTGGTGAAAATAGAGCCGACTGGCACAATGCCACATGCCCTTATACTCATCATAGGTGATACGGTTGAGGCCACAAAGGCCTTCCACGATATCATAGAACCCAGTATAAATCGGGTATGTCTCATTGACACCTTTAATGATGAAAAGATAGAAGCCCTGAACGTGGCAAAGGCCTTGGGCCAGGATCTTTTTGCGGTTCGCTTGGACACCCCAGGGTCCCGGCGAGGTGATTTTAACAAGATCATGGAAGAGGTACGCTGGGAACTGGATCTCAGGGGCTTCAATAACGTAAAGATCTTTTTGAGCGGTGGACTGGACGAATATCAAATCCTGAACTTCAACAAGTTCGCCGATGCATATGGCGTAGGCACGGCCATCAGCAATGCCCCTGTTATCGACTTTTCAATGGATATTGTCGAGATAGAAGGAGAACCACTGGCAAAAAGGGGGAAAAGGTCAGGATCCAAAAGTGTATTCCGCTGCAAGGGCTGTGCTGATACCAGAGTCATCCCCGCCGGTCAGAGGATCGGGTCCTGTAAATGCGGGGGCGATGTTGAAGAGATACTCACCCGGGCGTTATCCAAGGGGGAGATAATAACCCCGTTATCCGAACCGGGTGAGATTCGTGATTTTGTGATAAAGCAACTTGAAAATATCGAACTGTAATTTGTGAAATAGCCTTCAGCATCGAGCAATCGGCTGTCAGTGTTGAGGCGCTATTCATTAAAAGACGTACGCTAAGTGCTGATAGCTGTCCTCTTATTAATTATGCCCAAACGAAGCCATCAAAACAGACTAAATAGCCTGACCCGCATGCTTATATATATGCTCGGCAACAGGCCGGATGAATTCGGTATCGTGCCTGATAAAGAAGGTTTTGTAACCTTCAAAGAACTCCTCCAGGCCCTTCATGAAGAAGAGGGCTGGCACTATGTGCGAAGGTCCCATCTTAATGAAGTACTTTTGGGAAAGGATAGAACTCTGTTCCAGGCCGATGATAAAAGGATTACGGTGTTTGACAGACGATGGCAGATGGAACCTGGGGACGCGTCACAAACCGTTCCCAAGATCCTTTTTGCACCTGTTCGAAGAAGAGCCCATCCAGTTGTAATGGAGAAAGGATTAAAACCGGGCGAGGGAAGTTATCAAGTCCTGTGCACGGATAAAGATGTGGCCCTGAGGATCGGAAAAAGGCGCGATCAGAATCCTGTGTTGCTGGAGATACTGGCTTCCGCAGCAGCAAGCAAGGGTGTTTCATTTCAGGTATTTGGCAGTCTTTTTCTGAGCCCCTTCATCCCCGCGGAATTTATCTCCGGGCCGCCTGTCTCCCAGGAAATCCTGGAAGGCCTAAAAGAAGCAAAAGAAAAGAAAGAGCAACTGGAATCAAAACCAAGTGACTTTGCACCCGGCACATTCCCCCTGGATGCCGCCAGAGATCCTGATCCTCGCCGGCGGGCAAAAGGAAAGAAGCAAAAGAGCTGGAAGGAAAACGCCAGGAAAATGAGGCGGCACAAACGATAGAGGGAAGAAGTGTAAAAGAGGCTAATACCTTCTTTTTCTGGTTTGATGAAGATGACGACAATCTAAGATGTCACTCTCTTATCACAGAATTGGATGCAGCTGTGATCTATAACAGTGATCATAGACTGAACAGCTTTTCTATTTCTATCAGATTTTTATGCACTTTCTGCATGAACGTCCCCTTTCTATGGGGAGACCAAAAGGGAAATCCATGCCGACGGCCGCATCTTGATTCTCCTCTATGAAATCCTTCAGGGCGGGCAGGCATTTGTCCAGTTCATTTCCTGAATCTTGTAAATCTCTTGCCCTGAAACAATCTTCGATTAAAAGCGAGTCTCCCTTTACAACGCCTTCGGCAATCCAGATCTTCTTGCCTGCGTCTTGAGCCCCGCTTAAATCAAAACCATAGATGTGTTGTGGTGGATGCATTGGCTGTCCGGCTAATTCCATCACATAATCAGCTTAATACAGGCCGTGTTGAGTTATTGAATTATTTAAGGATGTCCCACTTTACAGGTCGATCAGCAACAGGACCTTTAGCAGTGAATGCAGGCTCGAACGTCACCTCTAGACCAGGTTCCATGAAGATTCCCCCAAACTTAGAACCTGGACATAGAATTCGGGGATAATTATCCGACTCTATAAGCGCGTAGCCCGCCTTTACAACCATTACTTTGCCCTTTACTCTTAGCGGTTCTTGAAGAATATCTGGAATAGGAGGGCGAAACTGTATTGTATTCAATTCCGTTGCAGTAAAATCACGTCTCGACGATTCCGCAAACACCTCATTTGCTTCTGAGAATTGTTCATCCATGAATAACATACCACCTAGAGTTGCTATAAATCTAGGGTCACTCAAGCCGTAAAGGGTGCTAAGCCTTAGAACTGCTATAGCCTCTTTGTAAGGCTTCTTAAGGCTCACCAAAGCAATTGCATATTCAACAAATACCCGAAATTCATCATGATGGTTCTTTATAACAGGCTCAAGAACATCAACTGTCTTTTGAGGGAGGTTCGCCTTACGATAAGCTCTTCCTAGGAGATACCTTGAAACAATACTGCCTGGACTATCTTGTACTGCTTTCTCAAGAGCCCTTAATCGAAACGGCTCGTTGCCTAGCAATTGCTGTACGTTTGAAGACTCAATCCAGAGCCCATACCGGACAGGGACTATCTTGAGACCTTCATTAATAATTTCTTCAGCTTTAGAAATATATTCAGCAGCCTCTTCTTGAGTAGGGGCTCTTTTTGCCCATCCAAGGTAGAGTTGAGACAGCCCTTGATAACTATATTCGTCCTTGGCATACATGCTTAGTCCTTGCCGAAAACTTTCCTCACTCCGTACCAGTCGGCGTCTCGCTAGATCATTACTCTCGATGTTTAAAGCTAGCTGCTTTAGAATCATTCCTTTAGTGTGGTGCAAGACTCGGTAGCTACGATTCATCTTAAGTGCCTCTTCTATCTGGCCAAGCGCCAAATCCGCTTTATCTTCACGCGAGAGCATTCTTGCATAGTGCTGTCGGACGTATGGGCTGTCTGGATCTTTCTTGCACGCCGTCTCAAAGAATCGAATCTTACCTTCAAGACTACGAATGCTGTTTACTACGCGATCTGATCGGATAAAGTATTCAAAGGCGTCTTTGTCAGCCTTGTAGTTAAGATTTAAAGCAGATAGTGACGACTGGACGAGGTTATTCCTATCAGCTGGTTCGCCACACCGTTCCCAGACTATAGCGGCGATAGTTCTATGCCTCGATCTTGCAGCATAGCTCCCCTTTCTTTCATCGATACAATAATAGATAACTACACCTTCAGTGGCGTCTCCTGTGGCTTTGTACATTTCTTGAAGGGGGATCTCCATAAGCTGAGCTAAAAGGGTGTCCCGAATGTACGCACCGTGCTGATGGAAGCAGCAGACTGATAGATACAGTCGCCGTGAAAGGTCGTCACCAATCCCCCGATATTCATCTTCTAATATCGCGTCAAAACTTCTCCCCTCGGTTGCCTCACGCATTGCGACAAGTAATTCCTTGCCATGCTTCTGTTTTATAGCATTGAACTGCAGCTCTCTGCTTAGGGGCTCAAGTTTATTGAGCTCGCAATGCTTGGCAAGACAGTCAAGAAGACGATTAATTTCAGGGTCGCTTAAAGAATCTATCAGGAATTCTTTTCCTCTAAGCTTCCCATGGCCTTGCCGCCACTCGTTCAGCCTTTCCCCAAGTATGAACATAGCTGACCTTCCTTTTTCTCTTAGTCGGTGGACTAGGGAATGCAATATACTGCTATGATCTGCAGCATTGTTCACAAAGAAGAAAGGGTTATCGGGAAAAAGAGACGATGCAAATTCAACGTCACCCTCCAAAACGGAATTTCCAGGCTTTAGCATGAATACTATACCTGCTCTTTCTTGAGCCAGTCTAGCAGCCAAGCTCATTAGGAGAGTTGTGACACCGTAACCTGCCGGCCCTAGAATAATATTGACACGCTGTGTTTTTTTGCTACTTGTAGCATAATCCAACAGGTCATCGTATATCTCCTCCTCAACATCCCTTTCAAAATGTTGTCTCGATCCGACGAGAGCCCAGTTGGCTTGATCACCCCGTAGGAAGCTATGTACATTAGGCTCGTCGCTAAATGGAGCTTGGTTTACATATGACCAAGAAGAGAGAAGACGAGATACAGCCGCAGGGTTTTTGTCAAAGGCTGACAAAAGATCTGAAGGGAGATCAACCCTTATGCGTTGAAGCAGGTCGGGATCTACCTTTGACTCAGATAGGGCAGCGGAGGCGTTTTCATAGAAATTTTGATAAGACATATGAATAGTTTCGATATTTTTTGCCTTAAGGATTTCGCTCTCGATAGAATCAGTTTGCGGTGCAATACGATACGAGAATGGCATCTTCGAAGGGTAGAATTCAGAGGCTATTTCTGATAGAACGGTTTTCCAGTTCGGATCCCGATTCGAATAACCAATATAAAGAATGCTCGACGCAGCGAATTCTTTCTTTAGCATTTCGAAAAGCATTTTCCGATGCTCCCTGAAACGGGTATAGTCTTCTTCCGTTATAATGATTTTCGGCTTTGAGGGAGTAAACAGTGCACCATGAAGATGATAGACAGGCACTTCGAAACGCAAATCGAAATTAGCAATATCAGAGGTTAATGTAATTGTCACAGGCTTTTGAGGAGGATTTGCACTTAGCTCATATGCGCGTTGGATGCCATTATCGTAATTGGTAGTAAAGATAGCTCTCCATCTAAGGGAGAACAGCCATTGAATCGTTTTATCCGGTTCAAGATTTGATAGGCGTTTGTGCAAGAATGTCTCTAACTCGGTACGCCCTTTTCTCAGCTCTACTATTTCAGAAATCTTCGCCAGATCGTCCTCCTCTTTGGCCTCAATCGAAAAATACTCTGCAAGTTCTTTCGCCAATGAAGCACCATCTGGGGATGCTTTGCCATCCGGATCTAGCAGATGACTGCCAATACCGGAACCAACAAAGAGAACGCACTCACCCGCTTCAAGGGCATGTCTAAGTCCTAAGGGTAGTTCAATCATTTCTTGCCTCCACTTAAACGGTGAATGTTAATATTTTTTTCTGATACCATTAGATTTGGTTCTGCCTATGTGATTAACTGAAGCGGTTTATGAATACCACTATCTTCAATGAAAGATAAAAACATAACAAAATAGGCTTTTCAACTTCGTTGACTAATTGATTCGGTTTCAATGAATTAGCACAGTAATAATTGTATTCTTTCATTTTCAAAAGATACAAATTGATGTTACTTTCGAACCTCAATTCAGTGCTTCGGTAAGAGTCTTTTCATGAGAAACCGTTAACAATTTACGAAGATTAGAAGGCCCCTGCTTAACATTTTAAATAAATCATTTAATGAGTGTATTTTCATCACTCTTCTCTCTTGGTGGATGGGCGACACTGGGATCGGCCGGAGGTGGATCAAGGATCGTTTTATACGGCCGACCGGTTTTCATGGCCTCTGTCATGGCATCATAGCATTCCAGAATTACCCGCTTGGTACGATATTCACCGTATTTCTGCTCATCTTTTCCCAATCAGAAACATTATCCATGTTTACCGGCAGTGCACCCATTTCAATGAGGTTTTTGTTGTAATCACTTTCAAAGGTATAAATTGGTTTTTTCCATGAGAGGATTTCCCGGCAAAATGCTTCTGTTTTGCTGGCAGGGTCAGCATGGGCCACGAAAGCGACAGCAGGTAAAGCCGCGACAAATAGATTGCGGTAATTGGAGGTCTTAACAGAAATGCGGCGTTGATTTTCTTCAAATGGGGACAGGATAAGTAGACGCCCTTCCTCGATGGGTTTCTTGTACTCTTTCTTGATTCGCATACCGTTGATATTCTTAGCTGGGCAAAAAATGACCGGTTGTGTGCCGCGCAAAAGGATTGAAAGGCACTCTCTTTCCATAGGGGAATGAAACCCTCCGATGACCGTCATGCCTGCATGTCTGAAGATTTGTGCAAGATCGTAAGTCTTCAGGATCAAGTCGCCAGGACATTTTTGTGAGCAGAAAAGGGCTGTTGAATTATGGCGAAGGATATCAATATTTCCGATGGCGGTTAATGCTTTTGGGGCGTCTTCACCCATGTGCTTTTTTAAGGCTGGTGGATAATTCGGATCATTTTTCCGGAGATTGACGGTTTCCATCTTACTTTCTATTGGCCATGTTTTCCTATCTATGTTCAATGATTTTCGCCAGATACTGCAATTATCCTCTGGGCCTCAGTTCAAATACTTCACTTTTTCTCATATTTAACTCGTAATTAGATCTGCAAGAAAAAAGTGGCAAAAGGGAAAAAATCTTTTGACAGATAGCGCGATCTGTGATTTAATTCTAATCAATCCGTTTCAGCGGAGGTGGAAGGCCGACAATGGCCTTCGAGGCCCCTCGGGGCCTTTTTTTTGTCTAAGGGAGGCATTTTCTCCCCCACCCGTCAATTCTTCCATTTGGACTACGATAATATTTCTCCTTTTCAAGAATTTGAGCAATCTCGCCTCCAAAATTTGAAGGCAGGCTTTGCTTATTCTTTCTCGCTAAAGTCGCCTTGTAGCTTGGGTGGGCAACCAAATCTGCAATCTGCAAGCCAGCGATATTACTGTTCTTTTGTTTTACCTTCAGTTGACGGCTCGTCAAAAATCTACCAAAGTCTTCAACCGCTACATACTCAGTTCCCTCATTGTAGACTCCACTATACGAAGCCTTGAGACGCATATCCTCTTTCCCGCCACGAGATTCGGCCATCACATCCCCTGTAAAGCCAATTTTCTGCAAGAAAAGAATGTATCTCTCCAGTAGGACTCTTAAACTATAATGATAAGGGTCTTGCTGCCATGTCTGGTACCGCATTTTATGCTCCAACTTATCAATGACAACCGTAATAACCTTATAATCCAAACTATTGAGCAAATGGAGCAAATCTTTATCAAAGGCATCTCTTACGTTTTCGTCCCTAAGTGTTCGAAAAGGATATCGCTTATTAACAAGTTCCTTTCTATGCAAGATTACAGGATCATCAACATGGGAATGAAAGTATTTTTTCTTTAAACTTTCCAATTCATGAAAAACGTTTTTATTTACGTAATCCAGTTCCATGATAACGCCGGTTAGACTCAGATAACGGTAACGAGGATCTTTCACCGCCTCCAAGCCAGGGTCTCCAACTTCATCAATGTATAGGCGATATTTCATAATTAACCAGCGTGACGCGGATGGGATCTTTTAAGTGGTATTTCGGATGCTTTAAGGAATTAAGCGGAATAATTCTGTGTCTCGTGTCAACTGCATGAATGATTTTTTTACTCAGATCCTTAAACTGATCCGGTGTCAGGATGCTTTCTTGCATATGATCTTCCTTTCAAAAACCACGCGATATATCTAATTTTCTTACTGTAAATATTCCTTTTGGCCTATATCAAACCCATCCGATACTTGATATCGTAGTTGATGATGAAGTAACGCTCTTCCTTATTGAAACAATAATGCTCTGCCAGTGCATCATCGATTTCATCAATAATGTGTTTTGCTTTTCGCGGGTAAAACTCCTCATATTCAATAAGTCCAGTTAATTTCGAAGTTTTTTCCTTTACAAGCTTATTCTGTTTGTAATTTTGCATCAATTTTGCTACCAACTGATACATCCTATTACGAATACTAAAATCAATGTTTTCGAGATCAATTGGAAATTCAGACAGATCTGAGGGATTTAGGTCCCTACCATTAGTAGTAAGCAAAAAATACCAATAAAATAATGTGCTGCTAAATACGGCCAGTGCTAAATCGCGATGATCTTGACTTCTGAAATACAAATAATTTTCTCGACTTGAAACTGAATCGTTTCTATTGAGCTTGAACTGGGGCTGAAATGTAGTGAATATCTTCCAGTATCGTCCTCCTCCTATGCGATAATAGATTAGATGTTCGGATAGCTTATAAAAATATTGCCCTATACGTTTATTTCCGCGCCATAGTTTCGATATTATCTTGTTTTCCAATTCGTCGCTAACCTTGGGGAAAACATAACTACGAATCTTTTTGTCCATTTTACAATACGTCGTTGTGGCAAACAAATTGTCACGCTCATCTCTTGACCACTTGCGGAGACCGGTAATGAAACTCGTACTATCGTTTTCTATCCCGAATTTTAAGAGAGAGATAGTTAGTAGCACCTCTGCTCCGGAAAACAATTTACTAGGCCTTTCGGCATAAATGCTATTCCACATGTGGATAGTCTCTGCTTGAATTAAGTCTTGTAAAATGCTCATCCTCTGTGTACAAACGAAGCTTATAGGCACAATCATTCCAAACCGGCCTTTGCTTGTTGCTAACTGATAAGAGCGCTCGATTACAAAGGCATACAGATTTCTGCTGGGCTCCGTTTTGTAAATGCCTATCGGCAAAACATAATCATCTTTTATTTTGACATATTCTACATACGGTGGATTGCCTATTATCACATCAAAGCCACCGTCTTTCATGATGCCATAGAACTCGATGAACCAGTGAAA
>CAZUHR010000033.1:0-6493 GCA_964620335.1 uncultured Desulfobacteraceae bacterium | reverse complement strand
TTTGCAAAACCTACGAGCGTGTTTCCTGCCCGGATATTGAAATCAATGTCCGGCAGCGGCTCGATTTTGACAACACTATCAACCTGGGCAACCAATTTGAGAAAAAGCCGGAGTTTGCATATTTCCGTTGCCTCCTCCATGATGTCCACCCCAAAGAGATTGCTCAGGATAATGGACTTGAGGACGAAATAGCGGGTGTTGGGATGGTGCTTTATTCGTTCAATGATTTTCCGAAAATCACCGTATTTATCGGATCGATGTTTCTGGCCTGAGCTTTCCAGTTCATCAAGAAAGACCTGCATCCGGTCAAGGCACGCCTCGTAAAGGGGTTCAAGGATATTCAGGGCAGCAAAAAGGAAAGCGCCGGACCCGCAAGTGGGATCTAAAACACTCATGCCGGGCTGAAACTCCTGATTGGATTTGTCGGGAATCCGACCGGCTATAGTATAGTAAATGGCGCGGAGCAGTTCCGGGCCTTCACAGTTTTCAATCACGTCCTGGGCAAACTGGCGGATGTCAAGATTATAAGTGATGAGATCATTGATGGAGTTGATTTCGCCTTTTGATAGCCTGTCACGGACTTCTTTATAACGCTGCCGACGGGCCACTACTTCACGCCATATCTCAGTAGGAAGAGCGTACTTTTCGGGAGCTGCTGTGTTCCATTCACCTCGTTTTGAAACATCCTTTATCCCTATCGCAATTTCATCGGGGAGTTCTAATTCAGTCCCTTTTTTCACAGCATCATAGATATAACGATCGGGGTACTCCTTGAGCAGCCGCCATACTGATTGTTCCCCTTCAAAGGCGATTTTGCACTTCTTCTGGGCCTGATCAAACAGAAATGGGATGATGGTGTTTTTGCTGATATACTCTGTGATATCCTCTTTGGTGTAATACGCCCCCATCTGTTTCTGGTTGATGTATTTTTCGAAGATATAGCCTAAGACATCCGGATTGATTTCATTGCCAGCCTTGAGCGGGCGTTCATCTAAGTGCCAGTTATACTCATCAAAAAAGGAAAAGAGATTGTCAAAGGCCGCATCTTCGATCTGAATATTCTTGCCGTTCAGTTTTTCAACCTGATGTTCTTGAAACAGGCCTCCATCGAGATAGGGTACCTTGCCTAAGAGCTTATTGGTTTCCGGTTTACGATCTTCTTCCTTCTTTGCGAATCCCTCAAAAAAGAGGGGACAGAGGAACTTCTTGTAATATCTGTTTTTTCCTCTTTGTTTACTTTTATTTAGACGGGATAGCAGGTAATTATTATCGTCATCGAGAAAACCCTTTTTCTGGATGAAATAGATGAACATGAGGCGGTTCAGCATAACGGAGACATACCAGCGCTGAAACTTTTCCTCGGGAATGCCCTTCAGGAATTTCAGGAACTTTCCGTGCTCTGTCTTGAATCGGTCGTAGAACCTCTTTGTAACCTTTTCTACATCAAATGCCTTTTTCGTACGTTTGCCCACCTCAAAAATGGTAAGTTGTTCCTCTTCTTCAAGGCTGAAAGCCAGATTATTGATTTTCTGGATGAGAGAATCCCCTTGTTGGTATGCGTAATAAATGTGCTCACGGCAGGCAGCCGGCTTTCCCGGTTCCCGTTTTACCCACTGCCAGATCTGCTTACTTCTGTCTGCATCGAGATAAATTATAAGATGCTCATGATGAGACTTTGTCACCTGTCGTTCAATTTTCCGGCGGATCGAGTAATCAGGGATTGCCCCATCACTTGATGGATCACACAGAAAGACGACCATGCCGCGTTTCTCTGAAAAGGCATTGAGCAAAAAATTTTGGCCATCAACGGAAACATCAAGCTCGGTTTTGTATCTGTCCCAGCCCAACTCTTCAATAAACAGGGTGTTGAAGTCGAAACCATGGAGCAATGTTCGGGTTATTTCAAGGTTCAGGGGCATATTCTACTTGTCCTTTTTATCCAATACCTTATATTCAGTCTCTGGCTCACGGATTTCAATTTGGGGGGCTGGAATTTTAACAACTTTGCCATCACGCCAGATTCCAATCGCATGCCCTGCTCTCTTGTGATATGCTATAGCCTTAGCGACAGGTTTCATCAGAGCCTCCTCAGCTCTAATTTCTAAAGGAATATCTGTCAGTTTTTCTTCTCTTCTTTCCATGGTATCTCCATATCATCAGCTATTATAGAGAAAGCCTTCCGGCACGAATGGCTGCCTTCTCCGGATAAAATGGCGAAAGTCCGCCTGCAATAAGATCGGCATTCACAAACTCCAAGCATTCAACATAATTGGGGAGAAATTCTCTTGCAAAGGTTGTTTTGCCTGCACCATTTGGACCGGCGACAATGTACAAGTTTGTGGCCACAGCAATGCTTCCGTTTTTTTTATTGCCCTATCTTAGGATGGTCAAACCTGAAAACTTGAGGTTGTCACCAAACCTAAAAATAACAGGAAAGTGTTTTAGGTCTTTCTTCTTTAGTTCAAAAGCGAAATTGCCATAATCCGGTTTGCTTCCCTTCTGTTTTGCTGGCCCTACACGTATGTCGATTCTGTGTCGGCCAATTGAACATTCTATCCCGCTCTCCCTCAATTTTACGATCCTTTCAGAAGCAATATTAATGTCGTGCTCGCCCTGAAACAGTTTGGATTTATAGGAATTGTGAACATTAACATCTAAACGTGCTCCGTGGAACTCAATGGATTCATTTAAGATCTGCGCTTCTCTCTTAGTTCGGAAGATTTTCCTGGAAGTGGGCCTTATTTTTCTGCCAAGTCTTTTATGACCTTTTGAGGGCAACAGGACATGCGTTTCATCAATATCCCTGACCTTTCCACAAATTTTGCACACCTCTCTTCTATCCCTTGTTTTTCTGTAACCATCCCAATGCCTGCATTGCAACCCTAAGAACTCCCAGGCCAGTCCAAGTTGCTGGTAAATATTGGCAAAGGCCTCAAGCTCATCGTCATTTACACCTTCTTTGTTAAGATAATTGTCACAAACAAAATCCATGCTCTTAAACAAGAGTTTGAGTTCTTTCTTTATTCGAGTTTTTTCAGTCTCTTTATTCATGCTCTGGACCACATTTAAGAAATTTACCTATTCACCCGCTAATTCTTTTTATCAGCCCCATTGAACAGATGATCTTCGCTTCCCGGACTTCCCCATCCTCCTCATGGACAAGGCAAAGTCGGTCTTCATCCCTTAATGCAATGACCAATTGGGCTAATGTTTCATCAGAGATGCCACTACGCAACTGTCGGTTCAGGGTATCGATGGCAGCCTGGCGCAAAGGATGCCGGTAGATATCATCAATGGCCCGAATCAGCTCTTTCGACTCAAAGAGCGTTCCTTCTACCTTCTGGGCATAATCTTTAAGCCGTTCATAAGTGCGAAAGCGGGCACTGGAAGGCCTCCCTAATTGGCCGCCGATAGATTTCTCTTCTTCAACGATGAGTTCTACTCCCTTTTTCACCAGTTCATGATGATTCTCATGGCGTTGAACAGGAGCTGTGTCGGGCCTGCATTCCGCTGCTCTAAGGATATCAAACTGTGACTCTGTGACGTTTTTCCCTTCCTTATTCAGCCAGGCTAAGGCATCATTTCCCTCACCGGTTCTCATGTAAACCAATACCCCTTCGGGTTTGTTCTCACCTGGCTTGTGTTCCCGTGATGAATAAACCACAGGGGGCATTTGAGGGATTATTTTATTAAGCTTTGGATCCGCTTCTGTGGCGTTTTTCCAGATCTGGAAGGCATAGGATGCCAGGTCCACCTCGGTATCTGCATCGCCGTCAAGGATACCTGCCTTTTCATTATAAAGGTCAAGCACGGCCTGGTCATCGCGGTCATCCTCAAAGAATGCTTCATCCGTCCCTACAACCTCTGCGTTTTCCTGCAATCTTACCCGTACTCGAGAACGGAGTCGGATGATTCGCTCCACGCCCTCTGCGGGTAAAAAGGAGTAGCAAAGAATATTCTCCGCTTTTTGCCCAATTCGATCCACACGCCCGGCACGCTGGACCAATCGAATAATTGCCCATGGCAGATCGTAATTGACCACAATAAAGCAATCCTGCAAATTCTGACCTTCGCTCAGGACGTCTGTGGCCACAAGAACCCGCAATTCATCATCAGGCCTGATCCGCCCCCGTTTTTCATTGCTCTCCGGACTGAAGCGCCAAGCAAGCGCTGTCGGGTCCGGCGAATCTCCTGTCACGCCTGATAATCTGGATACACCTCTGAGTTTCAGGTGTTTTTCCAGATATCGCACAGTGTCGGCAAATTGGGTAAAAACAATAACTTTCTCATCTGGGTGTTCTTTATCCATCAACTTGTGTAAAGCTTCCAACTTGGAGTCTTTAGTCGAATCCCAATCACCGCATTTTTTCAATACGTTAAGGAGAGCGTTTCCATCACTCTGTAAATCCCTGGCCAGGTCCTTGCCGAAAAGCTCAGGACGCAACCATCTGAAACTGTTTTTATATCCTGATGCGTATTCCGCATAGATTTCAGCAGACCGGGTTCTATAATCCTTTTCGGATTTCAGCACATTTTGATCATCAGTATCGGGCTCATTCTCACTATCCTCATCATTGAACAAGGTTGGTATAATGCTCGTGGCATCGGTATCTTCATCCCAAACGCGGGCATCGAGCAGAACTGCGTCCTGTGTACCAATGGGGAGAGGTTTCCCCTCCTCGATCGCGTGAAGAAAAACGTAATTGCGCAGAATGTGCCGTTCAATTGATAGAATAAACGCCTGCCCACCGCTCTCCAGTCGCTTGAAAAGATTAGTACGGCAAAAGCCCATGAGCCTTTTCCCTGCACGGGAAAGATCTTGCAACACACTGATTTCAGACTGGGTGGGCGGTTTTAGGGGGGATTCCTTTACATAATTACCCAATCCATATCGAGGAAGTCTTAGGCTGTTGATTGTATCTACTACATCCGAGGCGTAAAGCTTTGCATACTGATCATCCGGGTCCCTGTCGTCGATCTTGAACTCAATTGTTTTTGGCACACGCACAGGAAAATAAGACCGGTTGCCATCTTCAAATGTGAGATATTTGCGACCGTTTTCAGGATCGGTTTCCGCGTAGTTTTCCTGGATAAAACTTCGGGTGCGCCTGACAAGGAAAAGGCGCATTAGTTCGCGCCAGTCATCGGCATATTCGCTCTTTTCAAAAGCAGCCAGAGAACGTAAGGGACACTGATGTTGGCGCATGAACTCGGTCTCGCCCATATCCCTTAACAACTGTTCAGGTCGGATACTTAGCTTTTTATCTTCAGAAACGAAAAGGCGCAACTGGTTGGAAAGATCCAGGTAGGTTTTGTTGTAAGGGGTGGCTGAGAGAAGAATAACTTTACTCTCATTTTCGTCTATATATTCCTGAATCGCCCGGTAGCGTTTACCTTCGCGGTTGCGCAAGTTATGACTTTCATCAATGACTACAAGGCGAAATCGCCTCAAATCAGGCAACTGGCTTATAACCTGGCTGATGGAAAGAACTCTTGCACGAAGGCGATACTGATCACGATAGTCTTTCCACATTTCCACTAAATTTTTGGGACAGATGATCAATGTCTCCAGACCCAAATCATCCTCAAGGATACGCGCAACAGCCGTTGCCATGAGCGTTTTACCCAGACCAACCACATCACCGATCAGAACTCCCCCTCTCTTATTGATATGGTGTGCAGCGATTTTTACAGCAGCCTTTTGAAATTCGAAAAGTTTCTGCCCGAACTCCCGTGGAATCCGGAACTCGGAAAGACCTGCGCGGGCCTCGTGCGAGAGATGGTATGCCATCTTAATGTATATGTGATAAGGCGGAATTGGCTCTTCACGCGCCCAGCTCTCCCCAATAATCTGGACCAGCTCGTCTGAGATATCAATACACCAGCGGTCATTCCAGCGATCTTCAAACCATTTGGCCAGCTTTATACACGCGTCATGGTCAAGCACGTCTACATTCAATTCGCCCTGTCGTGATAGGCCTGAAAAAGTCAGATTGCTGCTCCCGAGATATCCTGTGAAGGGATTGACCGGATCAGGCCGGAAAAGCAGATATAGCTTCGCATGTAAAGGATGTCTGACGAATAACTTAACAATAACTTTTTTTGCTTTGATCTGGGCGGCTAACCGACGCAGGCCGACTTCATCCTCATTGGTGGGCGTGCCGACCGTTAATTGATCACGGAACTCCTCGGCTAATTTTTTCTTAAGACGTAATGCAGTCTGGTTATCCATGCCGCTGTCATTTTTTGCGAGTCTCATAACCTGCCGCAGCTCATCCTGTGGCAATCTCTGCATTCCCACGAGAAGGCGGCAACAATGGTCTTCCCCTCCAGACCATGTCTCGATATATGAATCTAATTCTTTCCACCCCCGAAGGTTGAAATATCCCACACAGAAATCTGCATGATCGGATAATTCAAGGGTCTCCTGGAGGGCCGGAAGAAGGCTCGTTTCTATGTTGTCAAAAATGCGTGGCATTATAATACCCTTTTA
>CAZUHR010000032.1:3549-16658 GCA_964620335.1 uncultured Desulfobacteraceae bacterium | reverse complement strand
CCGAAGCAGTTGTAGCAGGTCTGTTCGTTTTTGGGATCCGTCCACCAATGTCCGTCCACTAAAAACTTGTACTCATACCTTCCAGCGGGAAGCATCACGATCTTCTCCCACACACCACCTTTAATCCTCTTCATGGGATGGGTCTTGGCGTTCCATTTGTTGAAATCCCCCATCAAAATGACCTCTTTCGCCTTGGGAGCATTTAATGTTAACGTGACCCTTCGCCTTTTGACCCTTTCTTTTTCTTTTCTCTTCGACATAGCATAGGCCCTCCTTTCTAAAACAGTAATAAACCATTGTTCGGCTCTCTCCAGAACGCTTTCCCTGCCATCTTTCTTGCCTGTTTTACAACCGTATTTTTACTTGTATGATTACTAAAGCTGGGGTCCTTGTCGCGGATATACTGGCGGACCTCCTCTCGCCCTTTCCTCCCGCCATGACAAATGCCAGAACATCTTTCAGATCTTATTGCTTTTTCTGTTTTTTTTTAAATCAACTTGAGACAGTAGATAACTACGGGAAGAAGTGCATTTCAAAAATTAGTGAAGGATCGGTATCGTTGTCACTGGTTTACTAACTAAAAAATAATCAATTTAGGTAACCATAAAATGAATAACTATGCAAGTTTAAATCAGGAAACTACCTTTGCATTAAAAGGGACAGGTAAATAGTTAATGAGGTGTGTTTGTTAATACAACATGAGATATGACCATATGTTTTTTTTCTGTGTTTTCTACTTAAATGGCCTTTGAAAGTCGCTTCAAGGAAAAAACCCTCTCCAGCCCATGGATTTCCTTGGGCCGCTATACAAGAATTCAGCCGGATGACCGCCTGATCTGTTAAGGAAAACTGGAAAATTTTAAGGAATTAGTTTAAATTTATTGTTGACCTATTCTTTGACCTTTTTCCAGAAACAATCCAGGGAGGAAAAATGGAAAAACATCATAAATTTTCAATCTGGTATGTCTTGCTTGGGGTGTGGGCTGTCCTGATCATACAGAACTATCTGGCTTCCGCCTTCGCCATAAAGACCGTGCCGTACAGCGAATTCTTGAATTTGCTTAAAAAGGGGAAAGTGGCGGAGGTGGCCATAACCGCAAACCAAATACAGGGGAAACTGAAGGATGAGGCCGTTGACAAAGGGAAAAAGACTCTCTTCAAAACGGTCAGGGTGGACCCGAACATATCCTCGCTCCTTGAGCAGTATAACGTGGCCTTCAAGGGCCAGGTGGAATCCACATTCCTAAAGGATATCTTCTCATGGATCTTTCCCATATTTCTGTTTATAGGTGTCTGGTATTTTATCATGAAACGGATGACGGGCCAGCAGCCGGGTTTTATGACCCTGGGAAAAAATAAGGCCAAGGTCTATATGCAGGAAGATCTGGGCGTCAAATTTGATGATGTGGCCGGTGTAGATGAGGCCAAACAGGAGCTGATGGAAGTGGTGGAATTTTTGAGCGAGCCAGGCAAGTTCACCCAACTGGGAGGAAAGATGCCGAGAGGCGTGCTCCTTGTTGGCGCCCCGGGTACCGGAAAAACCATGCTGGCAAAGGCCGTGGCAGGAGAGAGCGGTGTCCCTTTCTTCAGCATGAGCGGATCCGAATTCGTTGAGATGTTCGTGGGTCTAGGTGCCGCTCGCGTCAGAGACCTGTTTGAACAGGCCAAACAGAAGGCACCCTGCATCATTTTTATTGACGAACTGGATGCCCTGGGAAAGGCCAGGGGTTTCGGAATGATGGGCGGACACGATGAGCGGGAGCAGACCCTTAACCAGCTTCTCGTTGAGATGGACGGATTCGATCCCCAGATCGGTGTCATACTCATGGCCGCTACCAACAGACCTGAGATCCTTGATCCGGCCCTTCTAAGACCGGGTAGATTCGACCGACAGATCCTCGTGGACAGGCCCGACAAGCAGGGCCGAAAAGAGATCTTAGAGGTCCACCTGAAGACCATCAAGACCGTAAAAGATCTCGATACGGAAACGCTGGCCGGTATGACACCGGGTATGGTGGGTGCAGATCTTGCCAATCTCGTCAATGAGGCGGCGCTTCTGGCGGTTCGCAGGGGCAAGAAAAAGGTGGGTATGTCCGAATTCGAGGAGGCCATTGAAAGGCTCATGGCAGGTCTGGAGAAGAAGAACCGTCTGATCAATCCAAAAGAGAAAGAAACCGTGGCCTATCATGAACTGGGCCATGCCATTGTCGCTTTGTCTTTGCCCGGGACGGATCCTGTCCAGAAAATTTCCGTCATTCCGCGGGGGATTGCCGCCCTGGGTTACACCATGCAGGTACCCACCGAAGACCGCTTCCTGATGCGAAAGACAGAATTGCTCAACAAGATTGCAACGCTCCTTGGGGGCCGCGCCGCAGAGGAGATCATGTTTGGAGACGTCTCCACAGGTGCCCACAACGATCTTTCCAAGGCCACTGATATTGCAAGGAGCATGGTCAAGGAATACGGTATGAGCAGCAAGGTGGGCCAGGTCTACTTCGCCAGAGAGAAGACGTCTCGCTACCTCGCAATGATCCCCGAAGGAGCCGTGGATTACAGCGAGGCCACTGCGGAGATGATCGACAATGAGGTCCGGGAAATAATCAGTGAACAGTACAGAAGGGCGTTAGAGATCCTTAAGGACAAAAAGGGAGTGCTCAAAAAAGGGGCTCGGCTTCTCCTTGAAAAGGAAAAGATTGATGGTCATGAATTAAAGGCCATTATGGATGGCATATCAAAAAACACCAAATAGATTCAGAATTATGTATCCTGCTCAAAATAGATTTCAATGGGCCACGGTGGACAGCAGGCAAATTACCGTGTCTAAAAAGCTGACACTGAAAGATCCTTCATTCGTATTTCGAAACACCATCTGCATGCTACAGGGAACTTCAAAAAAAGGTTGGCCATAGCTGTGGTTACGGCAGCCGCCGTATGGGTTTGGAGCCGGAGCGGGGGTCTGTCTCTCGTTATCGGTCTTGCTATGGTCGTAAATATGGTGGCGGCGGGTCTTTCAGGAGCGGCCATCCCTCTGGTCCTTAAAGCACTCAATCAAGATCCGGCCCAATCATCATCCATCTTTCTCACAACCGTTACGGATGTGGTGGGCTTTGTCGCGTTTCTGGGCTTTGCCGTTCTTTTTCTACGTTGGCTTATGTGAAATTTCCCGCATATATAGGGATACTTTACTGGTGAAGGTCCTTTCATTGTAATTTCAATCGAGAAGTGATAGGAACAAACCATAGGTGAGCCCATGATGGAGGAAACCCATCTAAAAACGACCAATCAACCCACATCGCCTGTTCTCTTAGAGGTAACAGGTCAGGAGGTTCTCACTCTGAAGCTTGTCGGTCGCCTTGATGCAACTACAACAGGCAAGGCATGGCAAAAAGCCTTGGGGCTTCTGGAGCAGGAAAAGCCACAAGACATTGTCATTGATGCCGAAGGCATGACCTATTGTGACCTCTCCGGTATCGGCCTTCTTTTGGAGTTGAAACGCCGCCAAATGAGGGTGGGCAGCGAGATAGAGATCCGTGGACTCAGGCCCGAATTTCATGAACTCCTCACCCTCTTCGATCCCATGGAATTCGATGAACCGGAATCTAAAACCGATGAACCTTTCAATGTCCCGAAGGAGGTAGGTCAGGCCACAACGAAGGTCTGGGAAGATATCCAGGCTCTTATCGAATTTGTGGGCGAGGCCTGCGTTGCTCTCTTTCGTGTCCTCCTCAATCCCCGGCAGGTCCGCTGGAGAGACACATTTTTTGTTGCGGAAAGCGCAGGGGTCAACGCCCTTCCCATCATCGCATTGATCAGCTTTCTCATCGGTCTCATTATGGCATTTCAAGCAGCCATACCCATGAGGCAGTTCGGGGCGGAGATCTTTGTTGCCGATCTCATCGGGCTCTCCATGGTCAGGGAGCTGGGGCCTCTGATGACAGCCATTGTCCTGACCGGACGTTCAGGCTCTGCCTTTGCCGCAGAACTGGGCACCATGAAGGTGAACGAAGAGATCGATGCCCTGACAACTATGGGACTTGATCCTATGAACTTTCTCGTGGTTCCCCGAATGGTTGCCTCCCTTTTCATGACTCCCCTCCTCACCGTTTTTTCAAATCTAATGGGCGTAATCGGTGGAGCCCTTGTCCTGCTTACCCTTGGCTACCCCCTCATCACCTATTTCAACGAGGTCTACGCGGCTGTCACTATTGGGGATTTTTTGGGTGGGCTCGTGAAATCATTTGTTTTCGGGGTGCTGGTGGCAGGGGTGGGATGTTTGAGAGGTCTCCAGACCAAAATCGGGCCCACCGCGGTGGGTGAATCAACCACATCCGCTGTGGTGGGTGGAATTGTCGTCATCGTGGTTACTGACGGTATCTTCTCGGTGATCTATTACTATCTGGGTATTTGAGTCCCGATGAATTCGAATCAAACCCCTATTATATCGGTACAACATCTTATCACGGCATTTGGGAATACTGTTATTCTTGATAATATTTCCTTTGATGTGCACCCCGGTGAGGTCTTTCTGATCATAGGGCCTTCAGGCTGTGGAAAGAGCACCCTTATCAAGCATATGATCGGTCTTTTCAAGCCCGTGTCCGGCAAAATCTTCATTGACGGTGACGATATCGTAGAGGCCGAAGAGGATACGCTACAGTGGATTTTGAGGAAAATTGGTGTTATGTATCAGAGGGGCGCCCTCTTTGGATCCATGAGCCTCATGGAAAACGTTAAGCTGCCTCTTGAGGAATTTACGGATCTGCCACACGAGGCCATGGATCTCATTGCCATGATGAAACTGAAGATGGTGGGGCTGAAAGAATTCCGCCACCTCATGCCTTCGGAACTCAGTGGAGGCATGCAGAAGAGGGCCGCCATCGCAAGGGCCATGGCCCTCGATCCTCAGATTCTTTTCCTTGATGAGCTTTCAGCAGGTTTGGACCCTATCACATCGGCCGGTCTGGACGAGCTGGTGCTGGAACTCACTGAGAGTCTGGGGATTACCTTTGTGATCGTGACCCACGAGCTCCCAAGTATTTACAGGATAGCCGACCGTGTCATCATGCTGGATAAGTCGGTCAAAGGGATTATCGCAATGGGACACCCCCATGAGCTCAGGGAAAAAAGCGACAATCCATATGTTCGCCGGTTTTTTAACCGGGAGGCTGGCTAAGGCATGTGCTAAAACAAGGTTAAAGGCCAGGAAAGACAAATGGCGACACAGGCAAACTACTTTAAAATTGGTGTGTTCGTTATCAGTGGGACCCTGATTGCCCTCATCGGGATCCTTCTCTTGGGAGCCGAAACACTTTTTCGCAAGACATTTATGATCGAGACCTACTTTCAAGAATCAGTGCAAGGTCTAGATATCGGATCTCCCCTGAAATTTCGCGGCTTTCGGATCGGAAAAGTGGAAGATATCTTCCTCGCGGGTAACGAATATGAGACCGAAAAAACATATATTGTGGTGAGGGCCTCCCTTTCCCCTGACACTTTTCGACCCAAAACCGGAAAAAAGATCGAGTCCATGCTAAACGAGAAGGTGCAAAAGGGGCTCAGAGCCCGGCTCACTATCCAGGGACTCACAGGAACAGCCCATCTTGATCTGGATTATCAGGTTGAAACGCCAAGTCCTCCCCTGGTAACGGACTGGACACCCAAGTATCTCTATGTCCCTTCCACCCCAAGCACCATCACACGAATCAGTGTGTCCATAGACCGTATCATGAGAAGCCTGGAAAAGGTCAACTTTGAAGAAGTCACCTCGAATCTGAAAAAGGCCCTGAACGCCGTCACCGAAACATTGGAGAAGGCGAACATACGAGGGCTCGGGGAACAGGCCGAAAGGCTTCTTTCGGAGGTCAGGGATACAAACCGCCGGATCGGCGATCTCCTGAAAGGCCCGAAAGTGGACACCATATTACCGGATGCCTCTGCAACCATGGCCGGGGCCCGAAGAATCGTTGAAAATGGTGAGAAACCCCTCTCTCAACTTATGGAAAGCCTTCAGGGAGTCTCCTCACAGATCACACGGATCTCGAAACATCTGGAAACTTTTTCAGGGAGCCTCCCCGAAAGCCTTGTTGAGGTGAAGGGCGTATTAAGGCGCCTTAATGATCTTATAACCAGTCAAAAGCAGGAGATTGAGGAGAGTATCCGAAACATCAAAATCGCCACAGAAAATATCCGGGAGTTGTCTGAGAACGTCAAAAGACATCCCTCTCAACTCCTCATGGGGAAACCCCCTCGTCATTTTGCGCCAGGTGAAGAATAATGAAACAAAAAATCCTCGTCCTTATTTTTTGCCTAACCACTTCCCTGCTTCATTTTTCAGCCGGATGCATAAGAATGGATCAATCAATCCCTGACAAACAGTATTTCATACTGGATATCTCAAGGCAAGCAAGTGCAAAAACGGATGCCAGTAGAGGTCCGACCCTAATGGTTCGAAACTTCTTTGTGTCTCCGCCTTATGATGGGAAGGCGTTTGTTTGCAGGACAAGTTCCTTGAAATATGAGTCGGACTTCTACAATGCTTTTTTCCTTTCACCGGGGGCCATGCTGAGCGAAGAGATTCGCAGATGGTTTCAAAGAACATCTTTGTTCACCGTTGTTGTGGATTCCGGTTCCATGACTCAGCCTCTCTATGTCCTGGAGGGAAATGTTTCCGCCTTTTATGGGGATTATACGGAAAAAGTGGAACCAAAGGCTGTCCTTGAGATCGCCTTTATCCTGTTCAGGAATGCATCTCCTCGTCCTGCAATCGTGTTACAAAAGGAGTATCGGGAAACGGTAGTCTTAAAACAGGATGGTCCTGAGGAGCTTGTGGCGGGATGGAGCAAGGCATTGGAGAGCATTCTGACTGCTTTTGAAAAAGATATAAGGGGCAGGAAAATTAAGGTCTTTTAATGAAAAAATGTGCCATCCCGATGATGTTTTGCCTATTGATCTGTTTTTTCTTAACAAGCCAGTCGGCTTTTTCCAAAAATTTTCATGAACAGGTCCGAGATGGCCTCCGAAACAGGTTAGAGTCCTCCGGCCTGCCTTTAAAGGTCTCCATAGGGAATGAACTCATTCACACAACCCGGACATTGCCTCAGTTTTATGAATCAAGGATTTATGAACCTGCATGGTCGGCAAATGGTGAGTTTGGTAAACAGGTTAAAGATCTTATCAAAGCCATCCAAATTGTTGATCAGGAGGGTCTTATACCGGAGGATTATCATCTCAGTAAGCTTCTTGAAATCGTTCAGGAGATAGAGGAAAACCGCAAGCAAAATAGGGCGTCGAACCCAAGAAGATGGGTGGACTTGGACCTCCTCTCAACAGATGCTTTTCTTCTCTTAGCGTCCCATCTTTTCACCGGTTGTGTGAATCCGGAGACGATTGATCCTGAGTGGTTCGCCAACCGGAGGGGGGTCGATTTTTCAGCTATTCTGGTAAAGGCCCTCCACTCAGGAAATATCGGGGAAACACTGAGGGGGCTTGTCCCCCCACAAGCGGGTTACGTCAAGCTCAGAGATGCCCTGTTTCATTATCGAGAAATTGCACGGAGGGGGGGTGGCCTGAAATACCAAAAGGCCCTAAGATGCAAAGAGGCGATCAGGACGTAAGGGTTTCCTCTTTGCGTAAGCGTCTTCTGGCGGAGTCACCACAGGAACATGCAACAAGCCTGGAAAGCGGCTTTTTTGATGCTGGACTGGATGAAGCAGTACGCAGATTTCAGAAGCGGTACGGACTTGATGTGGATGGCGTCGTGGGCGCCAATACCCTTGCAGACCTCAATGTTTCGGTGGAAGAACGAATCAGTCAGATTGAAATCAACATGGAAAGATGGCGCTGGCTTCCACAGGATCTGGGAGTACGCCACATCCTCGTGAATATGGCCAATTTCGAACTGGATGTGGTGGAGGACAACAGGCCTGTTATATGGGTATGAAAGTGATTGTTGGAAGGGGATATCGAAGAACCCCCGTCTTCAGCGACAAAATAACATACCTGGTGTTAAACCCCTTCTGGCATGTTCCCCCGGGCATCGCCATAAAAGACAAGCTGCCTCTTATTAAGAAAGACCCCGATTACCTCTTAAAGCAGAATATGAGACTCTTTCAAGGCTGGGGGCTCAGACAAAAGAGATTGATCCTAAAACCATTGATTGGTCAACGGTAAATGACAAGAATTTCCATTATAGACTGCGTCAGGATCCCGGCCCCATGAATGCCTTGGGAAGGGTGAAATTCATGTTCCCCAATAGGTTCAATGTATACCTGCACGATACCCCTTCAAGGGATCTTTTTGGAAAGACGACCAGGACTTTCAGTTCCGGCTGCATCCGCATCGAAAAGCCCATGGAATTTGCCGCATACCTTTTAAGAGACGATCCCAGGTGGACACATGAAAACATACTGGCGGCTCTGGAAAAGAATGAAGAGGCCACAATTCAACTCAGATACCCTGTTCCAATACACCTGCTATATTGGACCGTCTTTGTTGACGGCGACGGGCTTGTTCATTTCAGGAATGATATCTATGGGAGAGACAAAAGGTTGAATGACGCCCTAATAAAAAGGGCACCGACTTTTTAGCCCGCCTCCGGTTCCAGGATGGTCGGCAGGTTGAAGGTCCTTCGGGAACCCCGGCACCGGCGCCTCAAGAAATATGAAAGAACCAATGTCGGAGCCAAAACTTTTGAACGTTATAAAGAAATAAGAATTTTCAAGAAAGGTTACAACGTCTTTTCAAAATGGGGAAATTTAGGGCGCTAATAAGAAAGGCCTTGCCTGCCGGTATTCTTTTCATTTTGCCTTTTCTTGTCACTGAACCAGCAATAAGTTTTTCGACAGAGCAGGCGCGATTTTCCATAAAAGTGAAGGACAATATATGCTCCTACAGGGAATTTGGTGTCTTTGTCCTACCAGGGGAGACGCTCTCGCTGGAAGCATTGAATAAAAAGGACGGCATCCGCTATGTCCTTGAGGCGACTGGAGGTCGACTGAAATCCTTGGACTCCAACAGATGGAACTGGCGGGCTCCCGATGAAAAAGGACTTTACTCAATAAGAATATCGACCCAGCCACCCTTAGATTCCATACTGTTGAACATATTTGTTATGGTCCCTTTCAAAGAGCTCAAAGGGGAGTATCTCAACGGGTATCGAATAGGAAGATATCCTAGGATTCCCGCAAATCTCTTTCCCATGTACAGGACTCCTAAAGGCTTTATTGAGGTTACGGAAAAAAATCAGGGGACCCGCCTGTCGCCGCATTTTAAATTAAAGCAATTTGTTTGCAAAGAGCAAAGCGGGTATCCGAAATATGTCGTGCTCAAGGAAGGCCTATTATTGAAGCTCGAATTGGTTCTTCAGAAGGTAAACGAAAAGGGATTGCATTGTGAAGCCTTTCATATCATGAGCGGTTATCAAACCCCTTATTATAACAGCATCATCGGTAATGTGAAATACAGTAGGCACCTCTGGGGAGGCGCTGCCGATATATTTATTGACGAATGTCCAAAAGATGGGATGATGGATGACCTGAACAAGGACGGACAAATCAACTGGAAGGATGCCGAAATCCTTTACAATATTGTGGATGAATTGTACGGCAAGCCCTTTTATACTCCTTTTATCGGGGGATTGGGCCGATATAAGAAAGCGCTCCATCATGGACCGTTTGTCCACATTGATGTTCGGGGCAAACGGGCAAGATGGGAGACCGACTGATCTTTATCATCATAGCCTAAGACCTCTTAGCCTGCAATATGGTCTCTTCCCTGAACAATGCTATTAAGGCTAACAGACGGTGTACTTTCCTTCTGAAAGTTCAAGACAAAGGCTGCGAACGTTATACAACTCCCTCCCGATGATATTTTCCACTTTCGGTTTAATATCCCTGAGCCTTTTTCCTTGCTCTAGGAGAGCCTGTGCCATTGCCATCATAGGCTTATCAATGGGGGAGCCTATTTTGCTTAACAACGAAACGTAGACCTCTCTTACTCCTTCCACGTTTTCATAGATTTCCTTTGCGATTTTGTGAGCGAGGACGTTATATATCTTACCCACATGACTCACAGGGTTTTTCCCTGCCACTGCCTCTGTACCCATTGGCCGGTTCACGGATATGAGACCGTTCACCCTGTTCCCACGGCCCACCTGGCCCGAATCCGCGTCCTCTGCTGAGGTGCCCAGTAGACTTAGATACACTCCCCCAAGCCCCCTCTTCTTCTCATCAAGGCTATTGAAATAGGCCTTTAGTTTTTTCAAACCCAAGTTCACAGATTCGTCGAGGAAGGCCTTTATCTCCTCATGTATCAAGTCTTTTCTGGTGAAATACTCTTCCTCAGAGGAGATAAGTCGGGACAAAAGGGGCATCGCTATTGTGAGATCCAATTCTCTTCCAAATCTCAATCCCATCACCTTTACGTCCTCGCCTGTTTCAGGAAATCTCTTTTTGAACTCAGCAGAGTTCAGATGCTTTTCCAGCTTCAGTACAACACGCTCGGTAGGAGATAGTGGGTAGTAGCCCACCGCTGCGGATGTATCATTTGCCCCCCTGAGATCACCCTTTCTTGAAAAGATGTCTGTTAATTCCTCAGATCCTTCACCCAGGGCACACCTATATTTAACATCTTTATCCGGGTCCACGAATCGCAAATTTTCCTTGAACCATCTTTTCGCTGTTGCTATTGCGATATCCTTTACCGGCAATTTTTTACTCTGTACCCAAGACGTAGCCCTATCACCGATTGTCAACTCCATTGGAAATACTACTCTGCCGCCGCCGAAGTGCTTTTCTATCCGGCCCGCGGCAAGTAGACCCTTGTCGATATTGTGATGGAGGACGGTACCGAATTCATTTATGTATTCTTTGCAAAGAGCGACAGAAATAGCTTCCATGACGGAATCGCATATATAATCAGGATGTCCTTTCCCTTTTCTCTCGACAATCTCCACGCTCTGCGAAGCAGCAGGCTTTCCCTTCAATGTCTCAACTAAGATCATAATGTCCCCCGTTTGGCAACTCCCTCACCATGGCAAATCAAGATCTTGGCCCTCGTCTGTCCTGCCTGATCTCCATCCGGGAGAAGGAGTGACACGTGAAAGCCAACCGCAGCTTTCATCGGCGCCCCACTGTAAGGCAATTGCTGGAATGATTAAATGAACCATCTGGCTGTATATACAATATGTTTCCCGCTGCTGAGAGTCAACCCTAGTCAATGATCCATACGCTGCAATTTTTTGCGTTCTGGATTATTTTGTTTGAAACGCTTCCGAGCAGGAATTGCTCAGCCTTGGAAATACCCCTGCGACCTATGATAACGGTTCCATAGGCTCCTTCTTCTAGTTCATTTAAGATGTCACGGGCAACCCCCATTTTTTTTGGAAGGAGTTTAACAGTTATGGCCTTCTTAGGGATACCTGCCTCCAAAAGAAGGGCCTTTGCCATATCCATCATCTTTCTCACCTCGATCTCATTAGGGATGGAGCCCTCTTTCTGAATGTGTAAAAGCGTTAACTTTACATCCTTTCGATTTCTCAATATATCGGCTGCATAGGCTGCTCCCATGGCAGCGTTTTCAGATCCATCCATTGTGACCAATATATTTTTTCTTGGATTTTGCATATCTTTGATCATATTTTTTCGTTTCATGATTTTGATCCTCTCCCATTGCGGGCAAAGAGCTGCCCGTTCGGTCACGGCCGACTGAAAACAGGTACCACATTCCGTACAGGGTACTATTTTATCCTCTTCTCCGGACAGGGCCTTTTGAACCCATTTTGGGTCTGCGAAGAGCGGCCGGGCAAGGCCTATCAGGTCCGCCTTTTCCTCACGCAGAATTTTCTCGGCAAGTTCAGGGGTGGCAATACGGCCTGATGCTATCACCGGAATATTTACAACCTGTTTGATCTGCTCAGCCAGAGATATCATAAGTTCTGGTTTATAAATTTTTTTTATTATTTCAGGATTGTAAAAAAATTCGTAGGTGCCACAGGTAACAGAAAGGTAAGAGATATCAAGATTAGAGAGCTTTCTGGCAAATATCTTTGACTCATCTAAAGAGAACCCATTTGGCATCCGTTCATCTGCCAGAAATCGGTAACCAACCGGAAAGTTCGAACCTACGGCTTCCCTAACTGACTTGACCAGTTCAATGGGAAGGCGCATTCGATTTTCAAGATTTCCTCCGTATCTATCTTTCCGAACGTTGGTACGGGGTGACAGAAACTGAACCGGCAGATACCCTGTTGCACCATGGATCTCTACCATGTCAAACCCTGCCTTCTTCGCCCGTTTAGCCGCTTCCGCATACGCGGAAAGGATACGCTGAATATCTGACAAACTCATCTCTTCTGGTCGATTGGAGAGACGATGAATAGCCTCCGACAAGAATTCCCATTGCTGCTGAATATCCAGGGATTTCAAAACGTTTTTGTAAAATCCGCCAGCATGGATGTCAGTTAAAGGAATCGATGAAGGTGCATACACATTATCACCTAGGGCGAAACGACCTCCATGATTAATTTGAAGGGTAGCTACGGCACCCCCTTTTTTTATGGTTTGTGCAAGTTTTGAAAGACCTGGAATGAAGCGATCATGATCTGCCCGGAGTGAATATCTGGATAATATCCCACTTGGATCCACCGAAACATTTGCAACGACAATCATAGCAACGCCACCTTTTGCCAATTCTTCAAAATGAGACAGAAGCAAAGGACTCACGGTCCCTTCAGGGTAAGCGTAGGCTATGAAAAGTGGGGCCATGGTTATTCTATTTTTGAGTTGTACAGGAGGGATAGCGAAGGGTTTAAAGATATGGCTAAATTTCTGCATGGGTTGCTCTTTCTTAATATCCTAATAATGATCAAGCTTGATTGTGGGCATAGATTAAAGGAGACGGCCCAAATGAGTCCATGATGGTGAATCCTCCTTTGGTCCAGGCTTTATCAGAGTACCAGCAATTGGCGTGCCAACCTGTAAGCAATTTATTTGTCAAGAGTAATTTCAGCCGATTAAACATCTTTGCGCCTGCCCTCAACCTCAATGGTCTTCTTTCATCCAGCTCTCTGAAATGAACCGGCTTTCAACATCATATCTTTTAGCTAGAATGCT
>CAZUHR010000032.1:0-3449 GCA_964620335.1 uncultured Desulfobacteraceae bacterium | reverse complement strand
TCCAGCTCTCTGAAATGAACCGGCTTTCAACATCATATCTTTTAGCTAGAATGCTTCCGGACGAATGCGGAACTCTCAGTTCCTGTAATAACCGGACAAGAACTGCCGATTCTCCTTTTCCAATTAGCGTAGCATTTCAACAAGTTGAAGCATACTGAAAACCTTTCTTAAAATCAACTATCGGTCTCACCGGCCTTTTTTTTGGAACTACAAGTTCCTGCTGGTGTGTTCCTCGGCAAAATGCCTAGCAAAATCATATAGATGTAAATATGGCATGCACCTTGCTGAATATGTAATAGGCAAAAGCTCAGAAGCAGACAGCCGGTGAGCGCCTGGTTGTTATCCGGGGAGGACGAAAGGAAGGAGGAGCAGGCAAAAAAGAAAGAGATTCAAATAAAGGTCAAGTAAATAGACTCATGCCCTCCCCGGCAGCAAAGTCAAAGGTATGGAAGGAAAGGCCACCTTACTATACATGGTGGATCATCGTGAAAACAAAAGAGAGGTCTACTGAAAAAACCTAACCCTTGCAAGAGTTTAGTCTCATGATCCTGGATGCCATATGATCCTCGATCCATTGCTCCGGACTATTGTGTTCTCAAACAGGCGGATTTGATTGATCTGATAAGCAAGGTCAGAATGGATATTTAAGAGAGTGTGTAGCTTGGGTTGGTGTCAGGCTTTACGAAGTAATCAAAAATAAAACTGCATTCGTGCCTATGGGAGATATATATGCCAGAGCATGTAGGAATTTGGATCGATCATGAGAAGGCGTTTATCGTAACCATCATTGATGGCCAGGAATCTGTCGAGATAATAAAATCAGATATAGAAGGTAAGATCCGGCTTTCTGGCGGGTCGCGGTCTCGGACTATTTATGGCCCCCAGGATGTGGCATCTGAAAAAAAAATAGAGGAACGACGAAAACACCAATTACGGCGGTATTATGAGAAAGTGATTAGTGAGGTTGGGGATGCGAGAAAGATTCTCCTGTTCGGCCCCGGCGAAGTGAAGATTAGTTTTGAAAAGGAGATGAAAAAATCCAAGAACCTCTCGGCCAAGATTGTTAGTGTTGAACCGGCCGATAAAATGACTGAGAAACAGATCGTGGCCAAGGTAAGAAAATTCTTTTCCCCTGCCGAATAAACATTCCCCAATCATCTTGATATTTTTGAAGATTTCCTCTGTTCATAAAAGAGTATCTGTCTGTTAGCTTGTTCGAGCGAAGGCGGGTTTGGCTGTGGTGGGCTCCATTGTAACGCGCTTAACCTTTGCCGCGAACATTGCCAAAAACCTCTTTCATGAAGATCATCTTGTGATCGCCGGGAGCGTAAAAGTCTTTGAGAACCGCGTCATTCCTATACCCGCACCTATCATAAAAGGCATGGGTTGGGCCGTACTTTTCCCTCGAGGAGGTCTCTATGTAGATCCTCCTTCCTCCCCACTCCCTGATCTTTTGCTCAGCTCTCCGCATAATCTCTCTTCCCAGCTTTGAGCCCCTGAGACTGTTCTTTACGGCAATCCAGTATATGTCATAGCTCCCCACGGTGCAGGGGATGGGCCCGAAACAGGCATAGCCGATGACTTCTTTCCCTTTCTCTGCAAACACGAAGTGGTATCCGCTCGATATGCCCTTTCTCAGCCTTTCTTCGACAAGTTCCACGGCCACATCAATTTCGTCCTCCGAAAAAAAGCCTGAGGAAATCACGATCTCCCGCACCTGCTTCATATCCGAAGGTTTAGGGTCTTCACGATAAATGATCTGCTTTAAATCCATAGACAATGCCTTGATTCCTTCAATTTATTGGTACCATTCATAAGTTTTAGAAGGGCGTATCTATTGCATGGTTTATCACAGGATGAGGCCATGCCATTCTCAGAGTCATATGGGTTTTAAAAAGCTATATAGTTTCAAATTCCTTAGATTGTCAAAGAAATTGGTATTACCATTGACATGCAGGAAAAATTCCATTATTTTCCGGCTCCAAAAAAGTAACTCCAAAAAATTCTAACAGAACACGACGGTGTTTCTGCGAAAGCATCAAACTATGGATCAGTACTTTCCTGTAATCAAAATCCAGGGCGGGGCTGAGGATCGCGGCCGGCAGCAGGGGGTCCTTTTAAAAGAAAGAATTCATAGGACGGTCGATTTTTACAAAAAACAATTCCTTCAACCTGAAGGGCAGATCCTGAGGATTGCCGAACAATTTCAAAAATCCACGGAGGCATTCCGGACGGATCTGTACCTGGAAATCGAAGCACTGTCCCGAGCCGCAGAGGTCGATCCTGTGTGGATCTACGCCCTTAACGGTCGCACGGAGCTTTTAAACCTCAATCCGATGGAATGCACCTCCCTGGCCTTCAGGAAAGAGGGTCTGATCGGCCAGAACTGGGATTGGGATAGCGAAGTGGAAGAATTGGCGGTGATTCTTGATATTGAAAAAGAAGACGGCCATCGGATCATAACAGTGACCGAGCCCGGCATGATCGGCAAAATAGGAATGAATCACTGCGGACTGGGTGTTTGCCTGAATTTCATGACCATCGAAGCCTACCAACCCTACGGAGTTCCGTTGCATGTGCTCCTGAGGACGATCCTCGACAGCAAAAGTTTGACTGAGGCTCTCTCCCTGATCAAGCCCCATTTGCTTGGAAAAGTAGGCAATATCATGATCGCGGATTGTAATGGGAAAGTTGAAGACATCGAACTCGCCGGTGACGAATTTTTTTCTATCCCGGTTGAAGATCAGTTTGTTCATACGAATCACTTCCTGAAAAAAGTGGACTACGACCTCATGTTATTTCCCAATACGTTGGGCCGGTACAATAGAGCGAGGGAATTATTGCGCACGATCGACAATCCTTCTGTTGGGGCCATGAAGGACATCTTAAGAGATCACACCAATGAAGAGTATCCGATATGCCGCAAGCGCTTCTCTCATCCCTGGCTCACGGATGACACTTCGATGACCGTTACCTCAATCATCATGGACCTGAAGAACCTCCAATTCCATATCACAAGAGGAAACCCTTTCGATAACCCGTTTACTGTTTTCTCCTTGAAGAGTCAGCCTCTATAGATCCTTTCGTGCCGCCGGTCCGAGTGCAGGGATCGCGGTCTGGGGCAAAGAGATCCGCCTTTTCCGGGAACGATTCAAGCCCTGAAGAATCGTATCCGCTTGCTGTTCCAAATCCACCAAGGCCCATCGGAATATAAAACAGGTCTTGGTGGGCTGAAAACCTAATTCTTTATTTATCGACCGCATGGGGCGGTTGGTTCTTGCCGTACTGGTCGTTATGTATTCCACATCCGGGAACCTATTCTTTATGACTACAAGCATCTCGGCCTTGAGGCGTTTGGCCAGTCCCCTCCTGCGATAATGGGCCAAAACGCCTGTGAAATATTGATTAACCCTATGCGGTTCCTCCGGGTTGTACATGATATCCGTCAG
>CAZUHR010000031.1:0-16774 GCA_964620335.1 uncultured Desulfobacteraceae bacterium | reverse complement strand
TTCCGCCGGATATGATCATGTCCTTTTTCCGATCCAGTATATAAAGGAATCCGTCTTCGTCGAGTTTTCCCATGTCACCTGTCTTCAGGAAGGTCCTTCCCTGTTCATCAAGCCATATTGCCTCAGCGGTCTTTTCCGGCAGTTTGTAGTATTCGGGCATAATCCACGAACTGAAGGCAACAATCTCCCCGACCTCGCCTCTCGGAAGCTCTTGCCCTTGATCGTTGATTATGGCCACATCCCATCCTACCAGCGGAATCCCCACTGATTCCGTCTTCCTTTCCATGTCCTCTGGCTTGAGAGTGGTGGCTACTCCTTCGGTCAATCCCCAAAGCTCCAACAGCTCACCGCTGAATCGTTTTATTACCTCCTGTTTGGTCTGCAACCGGAGGGGCGATCCGGCAGAGTTCCAAATTCGCATGGAGCTTAAATCATAGGAATCAAAGTCGGGCTGCTCCAAGAGGACAGTGAATTGAGTAGGTACCATGAAGGTATGAGTACATCTTTCTTTCTGAACCAGTTCTAAAAAATTTTTGGGATCAAACTTGGTCATAATCACCAGGGTACCGCCGACAAAGACCGTGGGCAACATGGTCAGCCAGGTACCGTTTGCATATAGGGCGGTTGCTATGATGGTTATGGCACTGGAATCAATCCTGTAATCTATGGCAAACATGGAAGCGAATTGCGTCCGGTTGTGGTGGGTGTGGAGTATTCCTTTAGGTACACCAGTGGTACCAGAGGTGTACATTATGTTGAAGGCGTCCTCATAGATTAGTGTGACTCCCGGGTCCTTGTCCGGACTCTCATCAAGTAATTTATCGTATGAATTCCAATCCTCGGCCTCCTCTCCCACAGAGAAAAAGCGTTTTTCTCCGATATTTTTGAACTCCGTTCGATAACGGCCTATGACCTCTCGCAGACCGGGTCCGACAAAAAGGAACTTGGAATCAGAGTTGATTATCATCCTGGCAAGGGAATCTCCCTGTACCATGGCCGAAAGGGGAACAATAACACCGCCTGCCTTAACCGTTCCGAAAAGAATCTCCAGCACCTCAATCCTATTTGCCATAAGCAAGCTGACCTTCTCCCCCTTTTGCAAGCCAAGCTTCATCAGGCCGTTGGCAACCTTGTTGATCCTTTGATTGAACTCCCCCCACGTAATGCGCCTATCTTCACATATTATTGCCGTCTTATCCGCGCGCCATTTACCATGGCTGGCCATAACATCGGTAATGATTACATCAAGATTCTCGAATTTCCGCATCACGTAATCTCCATACATCAACTAAGTTGTCTCATACCATAATATCTGTTTATTGATCAAAGTTCAAGTATAGCGGCAAAGCATTAGTGATATTTAGCAGAAGCCAAAGATATTTGGTCAAGATAGCGCCATCTTTTTTACTATTACAGTCATTGAGCTAAAGCCCAATTAGGAAGCCTTCGGCGGTCAGCAGTCTGACACCTAAATGCTGAATACTTGGTATAGCTTCACAATTGAGCATTTTTCGCTCAATCGTGGTATTAATACGAATAGGGGCATTTTGGCATTTTATCGAAGAGAGGATGCAAGGCTCCCAGGCGGCCCACATATCTATGTCCAAGGACGATGCCTTTGCTATGTCTTGGTCTTGTAAAAGTTGCCTTGAATTCTGATGAACGATTTATATTTGTATCGACCGTTTGCAGTATTTAAAAAGAGGGGCCGTGCCTTGATAAGAAAGGTTTAAATCATCAGATATTCCTTCTTTATTTCTTCGTTGGCACTAAGCTCTTCGATGCTTCCCCTAAATCGAATTCTTCCTTTATCAATCACATAGGCCCGTTCAGCCGTCATAGTGGCAAATTTGACATTCTGTTCTGAAAAGAGAATGGTTTGTCTCATCTCTTTCAATCTTAAGATTTGTTTGCCCAGGTCTTTTACCACAAGAGGCGCGACACCTTCCACAGGCTCATCCAGAAGAAGCAGGTCGGGATTCCCCATCAGGGTCCTTCCTACTGTAAGCATCTGCTGCTCCCCACCGCTCAGGTAGCCCCCCAGGTGTTTGTCTAATCTTTGCAAGAGGGGGAAGAGACCATAAATCCTTTCAACGGTCCAAGGTTCTCCATCAAAGTCTTTGGGAATTTTATAGGCAAGTTGTAGGTTTTCGCGCACAGTAAGATCCGGAAAAATGAGCCGATTATCAGGCACGTAGCCCATTCCTTTTTGAGCAATGTAATAAGGTGGTTTGCCGCGAATCTCCTCTCCATGAAATTTAACACCACCGGACTTGGGACGTGTAAGCCCCATGATACTTCTCATAGTGGTCGTCTTGCCTGCCCCGTTTCGGCCCAAAATACATACGATTTCACCACTATCTACGGAGAGTGAAACATCAAAAAGGATATGACTTGTTCCATAAAATGTGTTTATCTCGTTGACCTCAAGTATCATGTTTCTTCTCCAAGATATATCTTTTGTGCCCTTTCATTCGCCCGGACCTCTTCTGGTGTGCCTTCAGCGATAATAGTCCCCTGGTGTAAGACTGTAAGCCTTCGGGCATAGCCAAACACTACGGACATGTCATGTTCCGTAAAGAGAATCGTCAAACCCATCTCCTTATTCAGTCTTTCAACCAGCTTCATAGTCTCTCGGGTCTCTTCCCCTGACATCCCGGCTGTTGGTTCATCCAGAAAGACCAGTTGAGGTTTACTTCCCAGGGCAATTGCCAGTTCCAGCCGTTTCTTATCCCCCTGGGCGAGATTGCCGGCTATCATATTTGCATTCTGTGAAAGGCCGGTGATTTCAAGGAGTTCTAGGGTCTCTTTTCTGGCCAGGCGTTCAGCAGGTATAAAAAAATTAAGGGTTCTGTTTTGCTCAGTTAATATGGCCTGTCGTATATTTTCATAAGTTGTCAGAGCAGGATAAATATTACTGACTTGAAAGGCCCTTGTAATACCTAAACGTGTTATCTTATGTGGGGGCCAGTTGGTAATATCCCTGCCTTTATAGAGTACCTGCCCCGAGTCAACTTTATGGTATCCTGTCAGGAGATTAAAAAAGGTGCTTTTCCCTGCACCGTTAGGACCAATGATGGCAGAAAGCTCGTTTGTGGTCATTTCATAATAAACATCATTTGTAGCCTTCAGCCCGCCGAAGGACTTGTTCAATTTCACTACTTTGAGGATAGTTTCGCCCGACATATCAAGAACTCTCCGTACGGATGGATTCCTCCACCTTGTCCGCCATGCGCTTGGATCGAAAGATTTCCGCTTTCTCCTGCACCAACCCGAGGACTCCCCCCGGTATAAACAGAACAACTAAGATAATAATCGATCCGATAACCATGGGCCAGTATTCGGTAAATCCGGTCACAAAGGCCATGAGAAATGTGTAGATCACCGATCCTATCATTGGTCCTAAGAATCCCATGGGACCACCAATAACTGTCATAAATACCGGAATACCCGATTGATGCCAGTTGCAAAGGTCCGGGGCAATACTTCTGTTGAAGGGTCCCAAAAGGCCGCCGGCCAGGCCAGCAAACATGGCCGCCACAACAAAGTTTATGAGCATATATCTTCGCACATTAATCCCGATAAACCTGGTTCGGTCGGCATTGTCCCGGATAGCCCGCATTGTGTAACCGAAAGGGGATCGGCTAATATACCACATTACAATCAGCGCAGCTGTTACAATACCTAAAGTGAAATAATAGTACTCGCGGGCTCCGAAGAGGAAATCCGGGGGGATGACCCCTTGAAGGCCGTCATCCCCGCCGGTGAATGAATACCACTGAAATATGATGTAGTACATCAGTTGCCCAAAGGCCAGGGTCAGGATGGCGAAGTAGATGCCGGTGAGGCGTACACAGAAATAACCAAAGATCAAGGCGAATATACCGGCCGCAATCATTGAGGCCACAAGACATAAAGGCAGGGGGACCGATGCCTTCACCAGGAGCATCCCTGTGGCATAGGCCCCCACACCATAGTAAGCAGCGTGGCCGAAGCTGAGCTGGCCCATGTAGCCAAAAATCATATTAAAGCTTACGGCAAAAAGGCCTAGGATGAGTATCTCAATAGCTACATGAACCCAGAATTCCCCTATAACCAAGGGCAAAAACAGGGCCCCGATGAAGATCAGTCCAAGCCACCAGTATTTTTTCATATGAACACACCTTTAGATCAAAATTTAAGCCCGCATAGGTGTTCCAAACAGACCCCAGGGACGGACAATCAATATAAATGCAGTGACGATAAATATGAGAACCAGGGCACCCTGCGGCCAGAAGAGGATGGAGAATGCGTAAACTTCACCCACGATTATCGACCCCACAAAAGTGCCCAAAAGACTTCCAAAGCCCCCTATGACTACCACGCAGAAGGCCTGAACAACGACCGCCATATCCATTCCCAGGGTGATAGAACCCACAGGGGCCTGAACAGCTCCGGCCAGACCGGCGATGAAAATGCCCAGGACAAAGACTCCCGTATAAATCCGTGGAATCGGTATTCCCAGGGCTCCTACCATCTCCCGGCTGAATACGGCGGCCCTCACAATATGCCCATACCTGGTTTTTTTCAAAAACCACCATAAGCCAATGGCAACGGCAAAACCGACAAGGATGACAAAGATAAAATAGGAATCAAAGGGTATACCAAAGAAAAAGACCGGTCCTTCTACTAAGGGAGGTCTGGCAATAATTTTGTCCTCCACTCCCCAGGTAAGTTTGATCAAATCGCCTATAACAAGGATCAGTCCATAGGTGAGCAAAAGTTGTTCGGGAAGCTCCCTACTGTATACCCGGCGTATCAATACCACCTCGATGAGCCAGCCGATAGCGGCGAGGGCCAAAGAGGCCAGGGCAATACTGACCCACATCCCGAATCCGTAATCCTGCATCAGGTACCAGAAGGTATAGCAGAAATATGCCCCGGCCAACCACAGGGTGGCATGTGCAAAATTGAGGATATTCATCACCCCGAAGATGAGGGAAAGTCCCGAGGCAATGAGGAACAGCATCATGCCCCGGGACAGTCCGCTCAAAAACTGCGCGAAGATCAATGAGAAATCCATGTTTGTTCCCGCCTCTTATTTCTTTTCTGCTCTGGCAGCAACAATCTCGGCTTCAGGCCGCCAGGATTCCGGGCCTTTAACTTCAACTAAATCATGGTATATGGGGAACGGGTACTTGGGGTCGTCAGCCACAACACCGATATAGGATGAACAACTGAGCTGATTGTCGATCTTGCGGAAAGAAAGTTTTCCACGACAGGTCTCAATGGTTGCCTCTTTAAGAGCTTCTTTTACCTTTTCGGTATCGATGCTGCCCGCCTTCTCGATCCCCTGTTTCAAGGCATAGACGGCATCATATTCCATCACGGCCCAGTCACTGGGATACCGGTCATACTTTGCCTTGAAGTTCTCTACAAAATTGGCCATCATGGGCACATCCATATGGGCAAAGAAAGGAGCCCGGCAAAGGCCTATCAAACCTCTGGTTAGTGTCTTGGCCTGTATGATAAGCTCCGACACGCTGATCAAAGACCCAGGGAAGGGAATCTTTTCAAAAAAACCGTATGCCTTTGCCTGCTTCATCCAGGCGACATTGTCCTTTGAAGCCAGACAACCGTAAGCAAAATCCGGTTTCTGGGCCATAATAGCCGTGATATAAGAGGTAAACTGCGTCTCACCGAGTCGCGGCCAGAATTCCTTTTTCAACTTCAAATCAGGTGCGAATTGTTTTAAAAGCTCTACGGTGTTCTGTTGAGTAGATCGACCCCACTCGTAATCCGAGGCAATGGTGACGTATTCCTTCCAACCCTTCTTTTTGGCTAGTTCAGCAACACCCAAAACCACGGCCTTGGCCTGCATATAACTGTTGGGGACCACCTGGTAGGTATAAGGGCTGAAGTTGATTTTTGTTATGTTTTCAGAGTTGCTGATGGCAGGGATGTGCAGGACCTTGTATTCTTGACAGACCGGTTTAATGGCTGCAGCGCAGGCGCTGGAATAGGTCCCCAAGACACAGCGTACCTTGTCTCGCAGGATCAGGTCCTTTGCTTCCCGTACGGCCACATCCGGCTTCGTGTGGGTATCTCTTATAAAGAGCTTGACGGGGTGCTTTCCAAGAAAACCACCATTGGCATTGATTTCATCCACAGCAAGTTTTATGGCATCTGTCCCATCTTTACAGTACAGGGCGCCTGTACCTGTAATGGCTAGATTAACTCCGAGATGGTAAGGTTCTGCAGCGAGGCTGCTTCCTAGTGTGCCTAACACACCAGCTAATAGAAACAAGCAGATAATGACTATTGTTTTAAACTTTTTCATCGTTACCCTCCCTTATTTTTTGTAATCACTAGCGCAAATTGATACCTAATCTAAGGCAAGAATTGACTGTGCGGTTATCACCTCCTTTTCAGTTTTTTAATTGAAACAAGTCTGTCCCCACAACCGAATTATTTAATAGGTCAGAACCATGCCCCCATCAAATAAAAGATCTCCACCGATGAGATATTTGGAAAACCGGGAAAATCCAAAGATAAAGAGGTTGGCTACCTCAATGGGGGACATCATTTCCTTGATACGGGATTTGCCCATCATGACTTCGCTTACCACTTCCTCGGGAGTTATACCCCTCTGTTCCGCCTGGGCGGGGATCTGGTTCAAAGCAAGAGGGGTTTTGACAAATCCGGAACTCACCGTAAAGGAACGTATCCGGCCTTCCCCTTCGGCAGATATGGATTGGCTCAAGGCCCTCAAACCGAATTTGGTAATATTATAGACTGGCTTTTTCATGGTACAGAGGTGAGCGTGTACCGAGGCCATATTCCCGATCACACCTGCCCCGTTAGGGCTTTTCTTCATATGGGGAATTGTCAGTTTTGAAAGAAAAAAAGGTGCCCGAAGCATGATCCGTTGCATGAGGTCATATTTTTCCATGGGAAAGTCTTCCACAGGGTCAATATGCTGGATCCCGGCTATATTGGCCAGATACTTGATCGTCCCGAGCTTGGCTGCCTCTGATACCGCGTTTTGGATATCCCCATCCTTTGTAAGGTCCGTCTTGATAAATATCATCTGACCACCCATGTCACGAGCCAGTTTTTGGGTTTTCTTCCCCTCTTCTTCATTGATATCAAGACCTGCAACCATCAAGTTGTTTGCGGCCGCGGCAACGGCAGTCGCCCTTCCAATCCCTGTCCCTGCTCCACTCACGATGCAAACATTATGGGTACTGAAGTCATCATCCGATAGGACCAGTATGTCGTCCCGGCTTATCTTCGGTTCAGATATGTCCATTTTATCCTACCTCATGGATTGTTTGGTGGGTTTTAGAATTCAGGAAGGTTTAAAAATGAAAAAAATTCCTTACAAGATTTGGGCCAATAAAACTTTTCCGAGACGGGGCTGACCCTTAGCCTCGCCGTTATCAAGTTGATTCAGGGTCTTAGTAATATTATTTTTATATTTTTTCTTTAAATTTTTGTTGCCATCAAGGTTCAAACCGTGTAAATTTCCGTAGCAATAAAGATACATGTTTCCATATTGATACGGAGGAAATCCATGGCCCAAGCAAAAGGTTTGAAGATGGTAAAAGTAAAGCACAAAGAAGGGCCCGTCTTTAAAAAAGCCAAGAATTCAGACGATATCCGCCAGCAACTGGAGATGTATGAGTTGATATTTGACAGCATCTATAATGGAACCATGGTCACGGATAGCCAGGGTTTGATCACCCATTTCAACAAACCTTACGGCGAGTTTTTGGGATTGGATCCGGATGAACAAATCGGCAAACATTGCACGGAAGTGATTGAAAACACGCGTATGCATATTGTTGCCAAGACCGGAAGGCCTGAAATAAACGACAGCCACAGAATAAAAGGCCAGGATATGGTTGTTCAGAGAATTCCCATAAAGAAAAATGGAAAAGTCGTTGCCGTATTCGGTCAAGTCATGTTCAAAGACGTCAGGGATGTGAGAAAGCTTGCTGAAAAATTAGAAGTTCTCGAAAGTAAAGTGGAGTTGTATGAAAAAGAACTTTTATCATTGCGGTCAACCAAGTACACCCTGGACAGTATTATCGGAGTCAGCGAGGCCATCAAACACCTGAAAACGGATGCTCTCCAGGCTGCGGCGACCAACCTGCCGGTCCTTATAACGGGGGAATCCGGGACCGGCAAGGAGATGTTTGCCCAGGCCATACATAACGTCAGCCCAAGAAAAATGCACCCCTTCGTCAGGATTAACTGCTCGGCTATTCCGCGGGACTTGCTGGAATCCGAGCTTTTCGGTTATGAAAAAGGGGCTTTTACGGGGGCTAAATCCGAAGGTAAGCCTGGAAAATTTGAATTGGCGAAGGGTGGTACCGTTTTTCTTGACGAAATCGGGGACCTGCCCCTGGAAATGCAACCCAAACTTCTTCGTGTACTGGAGGAGAAGGAATTTGAACGGGTTGGTGGCACCTCGCTCATGAAGGCCGATTTCCGCTTAATTGCCGCAAGCAACCAGAACCTCGAGATGATGCTGGAACAGAGAAACTTTCGAAAGGATTTATATTACAGACTGAATGTGATTCCTTTACATATTCCGCCTCTCAGGGAACGGGGGGAAGATATTATCCCAATTGCCCGCCATATGCTCAACCAAATTACCCAGGATGCATCCATTGAGGAGATCGTTATGGACCGCCTGGCCGAGGAGGCTATGGTGAAATATGAATGGCCCGGAAATGCACGGGAGGTATCTAATGTGCTGGAGCGTACCCTATCCTCCTTGAAAGGGGATATAATTCATCTGTGTGATTTACCATTCTACCTCTATCGAAGCAAGAAACAGTTGCCCGGCAAAGGCAGAAAATCCCTTAAAAATATACAGGCGAGCGCAGAGAGGGAGGCCATCCGTTATGCATTGGAATCAACAGATTATAACAAGGCCCAGGCAGCGAATATATTAGGTATTCATCGAACTCTTCTATATAAGAAGATGAAGAAGTATAATTTATCTATAACGCGGACTTAAGACAACCATGAGGACAAGGGGAAGTTGGTTTGATTAGTAGTTCAAAACGTTTCCCCTTTATCTTGATAAGATCGGTCTGGATTTAGGCAGTTTTTCTAATGCCTCTTGTGCCAGCTCCCTTACCTGCCTCCTCAGTAATTTATGTCCTGAATATAACTGAATCTCTGTTTCATCTTTTGTAAGATGCTCAATTTCTGCACGGGCCTTTTCCGAACCCAGTAATCCAATAGCCCGTGCCGCTAGCCCCCTGATGGTGGCATCACCGGATTTCAGGTACGGAATTAAATGTCTGATGGCATCTTTTTTTATGAGATCCGGTCTGACTTGGGAGAGTCTTCCAATCCCCCATAGGAGTCCTTGTTGTAACGCTTCATGTTCCAGGTAATTACCGTCTTGCCGTGCATATGACACTAGGATACCGGCGTACTCTTTTGCAAGACCTTCATGACGGGCCAGCGTTTCCCCCATGGCCTCCGAGGAACCCCATCCAATACCCCCGGACTCATCATTCAGGTTCCACATGAGTCTGCGCATTATTATCCGGCCAGACTCCATATCCCTATCGGCAAGTTTTGCTACAACTGCACCAAAGGCGGTAACTGCTCGCCATTTCACCTGCTCATCACTATTGTAAAGGAAGGAAAAAAGGGGATTGATCACCTGGCGAGCGGGAAAGCGGCATAATTCTTCAATTGAAAGGTCGAAGTCAGTCGATTTCAGGAGTCTTAATACCCTTTGTTTTAGGGCACGATAAGTCAGTTTTTGTGTTTCCGGCATAGATCCTGAACCTGTCAGGTTTTGATCCGAATCTAACCTGCACCTGCAATAAGGGCGCTAACCTTTTTTTCGGTTTTGTCTCTGATCTCGCGCATAAAGGAAATAGGTTTTTCTGCCGGATCTTCCAAGTTCCATTCCTCATTCGGCACTCCAGGGAAGTAAGGGTATGCATCCTTGCAGCCCATGGATATTATCAGGTCCGGTTTCCAAAGACGGGCGGTTTCCTCAATGGATTTTGGTCTACGAAAGGCCATGTCAATCCCCTTTTCCCTCATAACCTCTTCCATGACCGGGTTGATTTCCTTTGCAGGTGCACTACCTGCGCTTTCAGCCTCGATCTTATCACCTGCATGGAACTGGGCAAAGGCACTTGCCATCTGGCTGCGGCAGGCATTTTCCCTGCAGACAAATAGGGCCTTCTTTCTTCTCAGAAACGGGGCTACGAGTGCCCTGGCCTTTTCTTTGGCATCGGTAAGGGCCGTTGGGTGTTTTTCTATGTCTCCTGAAGCCTCGATTTGGTTATAGGTAAGGCTTCCGTCAAAATCTGCACCAACCGCATCAAAGAAGTACTTGGCTGTGAGATTAACACCTTCAAACAGGTTTTTTCCTTTTGTGGCCCCTAAAGATAATAAAAAGCCGCGTCGCCACTTTCTACCGGGATCTATGAGCCCATGCACATATCTTCTCGCCCACAGCGCCTGGGACCTGTCAATAAGGGCCTTTATCTGTGCAGTAGGTCCGTAAAAGAATACAGGCGTGGCCATCACGATGATATCTGCCCGGCGAAGCAAGGGGTAAATCTCTTGCATATCATCCTCAATGGGACAAAAGCCTTTTTTTTCACAGGTGCCGCATTCCTTACATGGGGAGATGTTTTTCTTGGCCACATCTAGACATTCTGTTTGGGCCCCAAGTCTTTCCGCCTCAGCGAGATAGACGGAAAGAAGAACACTGGTGTTTCCTTTAGTACGAGGACTTCCTTGTAATCCTAGGACAAACATGGAATTGACTCCTTAATTTTTATAAAATCTTTTCTCGTCCAAACGGGCATACCTTGATACATATTCCACAGATGGTAACCTCAACTTCTGGAATCTTTGCGAATTCTTTAACCTTTTCCACGCAACGCGAAAAATACATGGCTTCATTTCTATTTTTGTAATTGGATTCAGTCCTTACCCCTTTTATAGCTTGAGCCGGGCACGCATCCTGGCACGCAGTACAATCCCCACAACGATTTTTTATGGGGCCGTCCACATCCAGAGGGGCATTTGTTAGAACAGTTACAAGACGAACCCTGGAACCGTATTGAGGGGTTATGAGAAGCAGGTTCTTGCCCTGCCATCCTAACCCGGCCATTCGTGCCACAGCCTTATGACTGATCGCCGCATAAAGGTTTTCGTGATCCAGAATCTGGGATGCAGGAATTGGCAGCCCTTGAAAACCATCGTCTTGTAAAGTTGTCGCGGTGCGAAAGGCGATCTGATCTAAGATCTGGTTTGCTGTCTGATAAACCGATTTATATACAGGCGTCGGCCGGTCGGAAATGCCTTCAAATACTGCCTGCGGGAGTTTGAGAGCAATTGACACAGCCCGGGTAAAAGATTTGAGTAGATCAGGCGGATCAAGTTTCAGTCCTTTCAAGGGTTCGACATCTGCTACACCCACAAGATCGGCACCCAGGCCTATTATCCTCTCCTTAATTTTTTCAGTATACTCAAGAGGTACTTGTTTTTCGTTCATTTTTACCCTTCCTCCGAAGTTAGTACCAGATTAGAATATCAGACAAAATCTCTATGCTGTTTCCCTTCCATTTCAAGGGCACAATGTGCCGCCCCCATAAGGGCGGTCCTGTCATTCAAGATAACCCGGACGGGTATCCTCTTCATAAAATCTTTAAATCTCCCTTTGTCAGTAAATGCATTCATGAAGATTTCTTCCTTCAATTTATTTAATATCTTTGGAGGAATCCCACCTCCTAAGTAAACACCTCCGATAGTCATTCCTATAAGGGCCAGATTCCCTGCAACAGCGCCAAAGATGGAGACAAACATGTTCAGCGACTTTATACAAAGGGGGCTTTTATTATTCATTGCAGCTTCCGTAATGACCCTGGCAGGATCCCCCTTTTTTATTTTTCCTGCCAGCCATGCCGGCTCTTTGTAATGCCCTGAGTTCTTTAACCACGAATAGATGTTCAATAAGCCAGGCCCTGATAACACTCTCTCTATGCTCACATGTCCAAAGCGCTTATGAAGGTAGTGCCACAGTTTAACCTCATCTTTATTGTTCGGGGAAAAACCCACGTGGCCTCCTTCAGAAGGAACAGTTGTGTAGCGCCCTTCCTGGTAGATGAGCAATGCTTCTCCCAGGCCTGTTCCAGGCGCTACGAGCCCAATGTTCCGGCCTTTTATAGCCTTTGGATTGTTAAGAGGAAATAGCTCCCTGCTTTTCAAGAGCGGGATTGCCAGGGCCGTAGCTGTCAGATCATTGATTAAACGGACTGTTTTCCACGCAAAGAGCTCTTTTATTCGAGCTTCGGAGACATTCCAGGGCAAATTTGTGGTTTTGCATCTACCGTTGACCACGGGACCTGCAATACCAAAGCAGGCACTTGCAATTGATATGCTATGCCTTTCAAGAAATCTCTCAATAATTTTTTCAAGGTTGGGAGCCTCCCGGCTGGAATAAGTCCCAACTGCTTTCAGTATGGGACGTCTTTTCCCTTTGAGAAATATTCCCAGGTTTGTTTTGGTCCCTCCAATATCACCTGCCAAGACGACTCTATTATTTTGATGCCTCGTCACGGGCTACCTATCCTTCAAGCAATGATGCGGCTTCCCGATCCAATAACCAAAGTAAGGTTCCTTTTACAGGTTGAATCAGTTGTGCCGGTAATCTTGATTTATTAGCCTGCAATGCCTTTTTGACAATTCCGGCTTTTTCCTTGCCGGAAGCCAGAAAGACTATTTGCCTTCCACTGTTAAGCACGGGATATGTCATGGTAAGACGGATAGTATTTGGTTTTCCCCCCTTAACAGACAAAACCCATTTTTCTCTTTCATTCAAGGAGCTTTGTCCGGGGAATAGTGAGGCCGTGTGGCCGTCCGTCCCAATGCCAAGGGATATCAGGTCGAAAAGAGAGAACTCGTCTCCTTCCGGTTCAAAATAATTCATGAGTTCCTGTTGATACAAGAGAGCTCCGACTTCAGGGGAAGACGCTACCGGCATAGGATGAATATTTCCGTCAGGTATTGGAACTCGGTTAAGAAAATCCTTCTTGGCTGTGCCATAGTTACTGGCCTTATCATTTACAGGGACAAAGCGTTCATCAACCCAGAATACATCAGTCTTGTCCCATTGAATATCCGAAAGAAAGGGTTCTTTCCCTAACAGCCTGTGCATGCCCCTTGGCGTGGAACCGCCCGATATGGCGACTACAAATCGTCCTCTAACGCCAATACTTTTCTTAGCGGCCCGGGAAAATATTTTTGCTCCTTTACGCGCAAGATCTGCGGCATTGGACTCGATTAAAATTCTCTGTTTATTCATAATATTTGTTGTACTAATATTCCAGAATTTATCGTACCAATTCAGGATTTCATCAGATTTTTAGCAGCCTGTGGCCCCCATGTTCCGGACTTGTATTGAAAAAGCATCTCGGCTCTATCGCCGCATGTTTTACATGCGTTTAAGATGGGTGTCAGAAAGGCCCAACAAAGTTCAACACCATCCTGTCGCCAAAAGAGCATCTGATCGCCCAGCATACAATCCAAAAGCACTTTTTCATAAGCATCCAGTAGAGGACCGGTATAGTTTTGATGATAGTGAAAATGCATTGTTACAGATCTGAGACATACCTTAGCCCCGGGATTTTTTGTTTGAAAGGTCAATGATATTTTTTCGTCAGGATATATCCCTAGGGAAAGCCTATTGGCAGCGATCTGCTCCCCTAGAGTTTGACGAAACATGGAATGGGGAATCTCCTTAAACTGGATAGTAATCTCGGTTAACTTCTTGGCCAACCTTTTTCCGGAGGTGAGATAAAATGGAACACCCTGCCAGCGCCAGTTGTCTAAGTAGACCTTCATCATGGCAAATGTGGGAGTAAGGGAATTGGGGTTGATGCTAGGTTCACTGCGGTAGGCCGGGACCCTTTTACCTTCTATGGTCCCGGCGGAGTATTGTCCAAGGACCAGATAGTCCTGAAGATTGCCAGTTTGAAAAGGCCTGATAGCCCGATATACCTTAACCTTCTCATCACGAACCCGGTCCGGCTCAAAAAGGGAAGGTGGGTCCATGGCCGTGAGGGCCAGTAATTGCATCATGTGGTTCTGGAACATATCCCTCAAAACACCTGCCTGTTCGTAGTATCCAGCCCTGTGTTCTACTCCCAGGGTTTCAGCTACGGTAATACTAATATGGTCAATGTAGTTTCTATTCCAGATAGGTTCGAAAATGGCGTTGGCAAAACGAAACATGAGAATATTCTGGACAGTCTCCTTGGCCAAATAATGATCAATCCTGAAAATTTGATGCTCATGAAAATGTTCATGAAGTGATCGGTCCAGATCAACGGCGGTATCCAGATCCCGACCAAATGGTTTTTCCACAACGATCCTTGCCCAGCTGTCTTCGCCTTCCACTGCAAGACCCGCTTCGCCCAGCATTTGTGCGGTTGATTTATACAAAGAGGATGGAATAGCCAAATAAAAGACTTTGTTTCCGCCAGTCCCATTTTTTTCGTCAAGCTCCTTGAGAAACCTGGCCAATGTCCTGAAAGACGATAAGTCACCGTAGTCAATGACCTTATAGGAAAAGAATTTCGAGAAGTCCTCCCAATTTGAATCATTCAGGATGTTTGCGGTCTTCAGGGCATTTTTCATATTATCTCTGAATTCCTGACTGCTTAGCTTTGTACGGGCACATCCAACAACAACGAAAGGATATGGTAATCCATCATTAAGATGTAAATTATAAAGGGCAGGAACAATCTTTCTGGCAGTCAAATCTCCTGATGCGCCTATAACAACTATCATACAAGGATCAGGCTTTCCGTTGATGATACAGGACTTAAAAGGAATCTCGAGATTCGAAGTCGTGGTTGAAGCCATGATGGTGCTATCTGATTTTTTTTTCTCATTTCTTATGTCCATACTGATATCCTTATTGCAAAAAAGCCCTTCACCTTTTGCTTTTTTTGCGGGGAGTTTTTATTTTTGATCAGCCTTAACAACCGTATGGCCTCCAAACTCCCTGCGAAGGATTGCTACCACCTTATCTGAAAAAGAGTCTTTTACTCGAGAGTTAAACCGGCGCATTAATGATAAAGCAATGACCGGTGCAGACACCCCGGTTTCAATTGCCTGTTGTAAAGTCCAGCGGCCTTCCTCCGAATCTTCCACGTATCCCCTGATATCCGAAAGTTTTGCATCTTTGCCAAAGGCATTTTCTATGAGCTCCAGCAACCATGAACGAACTACGCTTCCTCGGTTCCAGAGGTTGGCGATTTCAGCATAGTCAAACGATTCTGAGTAAGGAGATGCCTCCAAAATACCAAATCCTTCACCATAAGCCTGCATCAGTCCGTACTCAATGCCGTTGTGGACCATCTTCACAAAATGCCCTGCACCAACCGATCCACACCGAAGATATCCTTCTTCCGGAGCCAGGGTTCTAAATATGGACTCAAGATATTGGTAGGTCTCTTTTTCCCCTCCTATCATCAGGCAATAGCCTGACTTCAGGCCCCATATACCACCGCTGACACCCACATCCATAAATTTGATGCCTTTTTCGGCAAGTTGTTCGGCTCTGCGAATGTCATCCTTGTAATAGGTATTGCCGCCGTCAATGACAATGTCCTCTGTGGATAGGATCTCTTTGAACTTGATGAGATGTTCATCTATAGTGTGCCCCGCAGGCAACATTATCCATATGATACGAGGGGGAGAGAGTTTTTCAACAACCTCTTTTATTAAGTAGGCACCAATGGCACCTTCTTTCACTAATTGGTCTGTTTTGCTTGGCGTTCGGTTGAACGCTACGACCTCATGCCCACCAATCAAAAGTCTTTTCGCCATATTCATTCCCATCCGTCCCAATCCGATCATGGCTATTTGCATATTCAATTCCTCCCTATTTACTTAACCACAGGCCTGACCCTTCAGGTTAAAGAAGAACCTGAGACCCTTTTTTAACTTATTGAAATCCTCTGCGAACCACTTAAATACGCTGCTTACATAAATTGATACAATGCCCTCGAAAGATATTTTTAAGGCACGTATGAGAACACCTCACATGATCTTTTGCCTCATCCTAAAGAAGAGAGTATCTATAGGCTCTAAATAAATAAATTTTTGCCAAAATTTGTTTATAGAAAATATAACAAAAAATTTTTAAATAGTGAACCTCCCCGCGGGAAGGTTCACTCTCACCATTGACTGTCTTTCTGTTGAATGATATCCAAAATTAGAGTAGTCTTCTGCTGAATGATTTAAGATTCCTCATAAGAATCTATGGGTTAAGAAAGAATAAGTAAAGAAGCCCCACCCAATGAGACTGTGTCGTAATGTCATTGCGAGGAGCCCCAGCCGACAAAGCAATCTCGTAACACGTCGAAATTAAAGGGATTGCCGCGCTCCCTTTTGTCGCTCGCAATGACCGGGAGGGAGGGATTGTGACACAGCCTCAAAGGGTGGGGGCACCCCATAGGGGTTCTCCACTGCTGCATATTTATGGGAGGCGAGCCATTTGATCGGCATAGCCAACCAACGTAACCTCACTCTAAGGGTGGCGTTATTACCCAGTAAAACAGTCGGAAATACAGGCAAGGAGGTTTGGTTATGATCATACGATGTTATGGGGCCCGAGGGTCTATTCCAGTTTCTGGCAAAGACTATCTCAAGTATGGTGGCGATACCACTTGCATCGAGATAAGGAGCAAGAATGACGAGATCATAATTGTGGATGCAGGGTCGGGAATAA
>CAZUHR010000030.1:0-16950 GCA_964620335.1 uncultured Desulfobacteraceae bacterium | reverse complement strand
TATTATCAGATCCCGGAGATTGAAGACCATCTTCTGACGGATATTGAAGAGACCGCTGATCTAATTCGGGAGACGTTTACCAAGGCTGTAAAGAAAAGATTGTTAGCCGACCCGGAAGTCCCGGTGGGTTCCTTTTGCAGCGGTGGTCTGGACAGCAGCCTTGTTGCGGCCATCGCTGCCGACGAAATCCCTCATCTGCACACCTTTGTGGTAGGCATGGAGGATGATTTTGGCGATGTAAGCGATGACGTGAAAGCGGCCCGCATTGCGGCCAAGCATATAGGTTCCACGCACCACGAACTTCTCTTTACCGAACAAGAATACTACGAGGCCCTGCCCATAGTCATCAAGAAATTGGAGAGTTACGATCCTTCTTTGGTGCGTTGTGCCGTCCCCTGTTATTTCACATGCAAACTGGCCGCTGATTACGTAACGGTGGTGCTGACCGGTGAAGGTGCGGACGAAATATTCACCGGCTACCATTACATGAAACATTTCCCGTTTGATAAACTCAACATGGAAGCCAGGCGCTGCATCGGGAACCTCCACAACATTAACCTTCAAAGGGCGGATCGCATGGGTATGTTCTTCAGCCTTGAACTGAGGGTTCCTTTTCTGGATGTTGCCATGGTGGATCTTTCCATGAAGATCCCCCCGGAATTGAAGATCCGCGAACATAACGGCGCCAAGATAGAAAAATGGATCTTACGCAAGGCCTTTGAAGATACGGATTATCTCCCGGACGAAATTCTCTGGCGATATAAGGTGCAGTACACCCAAGGGGCAGGCTGCGAGAGTCTTGGCGAACAACTGGCTCATAAAGAAATGAGTCAGGAAGAATTTGAAAAGATCAAGGCCGAGAACCCAAAAGCGACCATTAATAGCAGGGAGGCCGCCTATTACTTCAAAATTTTTCGCCAGTTTCACCCCCAGGACTCCATCCTGGGTTCGATAGGTATCTGGACCGGCTTTGACTTTGCCGAGGAGAGAGAGCGCGTCCGGGGTACTGTAGACGGGGACTTGAAGCACGAACACGGCGAAGAGGAAAAGAAAGCCAAACAGGCTGCCTGATATTTTATATTTCAAAGACCGGATTTCCGCCGTGGCGGCAAAACTCTGGTCTTTTTTTTTAAAATTCTGAACCTTTTTCAATCATGAAAGGTTACTTTTTATTTTATTTATCTTATTGGAGGCACAATGTCATTTCCAACACATTGCAAATATATTGTCATCGGAGCAGGGATACACGGCCTCAGCACCGCCTGGCATCTTGCAAAGGAGCTGAAGCAGAAGAAATTTGGTTCCGGCAAGGATATCCTGATTATCGACAAGACATCTATCGGCGCGGGGGCATCCGGCATAGCCTGTGGTGTGATACGCAACAACTATTTCCAACCCGCCATGCGTGAGCTTATGGCGCACAGCGTTGCCCTCTGGGAGGAAGATGCCGACGCCTATGGTTACCATCCGGTGGGGTACATGCAGATATCTCCCGAAGTGATGCACGAAGATGTGGCTGAGATCTACAGACAGCAGAGAAATATCGGATACGAATCCTTTTTTATTGAGGGACAAAAGGACTGTCTGACATATATGAAGGAAAACATATTTGATGACTGGCAGGCCAAAAGCATCACCTCAGTCTTACATGAGAAAAAGGGCGGATATGCCAATCAGATGAAATCCCTTTACAGATTAGCTGACAAGGCCGAAGCCGAGGGTGTCCGTATCCTTACTGGAGTGGAAGTAACCGGACTAAAGACCGATAAGGATTCCGTTACGGCCGTTGAGACCTCAAAGGGTAATATCAAATGTGACTGGGTCATCGCAGCCCCCGGTCCCTGGGCCAAGGGTTTCTGGGATATGCTTGGTCTCCCTGACGAGATAGACATAAAAGGCCCGGACGGTACTACACATACTGGAATTCAGATGTGGACATACTGGTGCTTAGTTGAGGGAACACTTGGGGTGGACCCTGAGTATGCTATGAATAACCATGGTAAGATGCCCCCGGTGATCCATGTGGATTCGGTAGCCCCCCTATATTCGAGCGAGGATGGATCACTCATTACGGACAAAATGTGGGGCATTTACTATAAGCCTGACTTTGGCTTTGGCGGAGTCCAGGGGGGAGCGGCCCCTTACATAGTAAAGGGTGATGTGGAGGTGGATCCCTATGGCATTGATTCGCCAGATTTTACTGTAACGCCTGAATTTGTACACATGTGGACATCCGCCTTAGCACATTGTCAGAAAAGGTATGAGGACAAATACCGGATGTACAAAGACGAGCCTTCCGGGGGGTTAGGTTGCTTCACTCCTGATAATTTCCCTATTTTTGATACCATGAAGCAAAACTGTTACATGATCCTCGATTCCAATCACGGGTACAAGATGATCGGAGTAGGCAAACTTGTGGCCAAAGAGATCCTTGGAGATAAGCAGACACTCCTGAATCCATTCAGGTTCGACCGGTACCAAAAAGGCGAATTACACCCTGTTTCTCACAGCCCATTTCCGTGGAGCTGAGTGGTTTTTTGCTATGGAATTAACTATTCTGGGTTCAGGTGGATGCATGGTAATCCCCAAGCCTCTCTGCCGGTGCCGGGTTTGTGAGGAAGCGAGAGCCAAGGGCCGGCCGTATGAGAGGACAGGCCCTTCTTTGTTTCTAAACGATGAGAACCTCCTCATTGACACCCCTGCTGAAATTTCCCTTCAGCTGAACAGGTCAGGGATTGACCGTATAGATTATTTGCTTTTCACGCACTTAGATCCCGATCATGTAGAGGGGTTTCGGGTTGTGGAACAGATTACCTTGGATTTCCGAACCTGGGAGACTTACAGGGGCAAGACCATCCGGTTGATCCTTCCCCAGGTCTTGAAAGATCGTATAGCTGATATTAAATCAATATACGGCCCACTCATCGATTTCTACGAAAGACAGGGCTACGTCGAATGCAGGGCTTTTGAGAAAAAAACCAAGATAGGGGAAACCGAAATCACGGCTATACCAGTAGACCGTGGTTCACAAGTATCTTTTATATACATACTTGAAAGAGGAGGTGTGAAAATTGTCCATGCACCCTGTGACATCAAGCCCTTTCCTGAAGAGATTAATGAGCTGTATCATGCAGACCTGCTGGTAATACAACCAGGTATTTTTGAGGAAGGGCTCAAACATGGTTTTATCTATCCCGAAGACCACATATCTCGCACGACTCTCTATACGTTTAATGATACAATTGCATTAGCCGGAAGAATACAGTCAAAGCAAATCCTATTTGTTCACCTGGAAGAATACTGGAACAGGAGCTATGATGACTATTTGGCGATTCAGGAAAAGTTTGACAATGTGCAATTTGCTTATGATGGGATGCGCGTCAGAATTTGATCTGAGGTAACGAAAATGGATTTAGAAAATAATTCTCTTTTAATTAAAATACATGATGATGCACTCCGGGTTCTGGAAGAGGTAGGGGTCAATTGCAATTCGGCTGAGGTTAGGCAAATTTTTGAAGAGACAGGCATGGCTGCATTTGATGATAGTACAGGACACATTCATGTCCTCAGACCATTAGTTGAGCAGGCCCTTAATACAGCACCAAAAAGAGACGAGTACTGGATCCCGGAGAATTCTTTTGGAGTGGGAGGAACAGCTCCCTTTGTATACGACGATCAGAGTGGTGATTTGGTGGAGCCTACATTTGAACATCTCGTTAGAATAGCAAGAATTGTTAATGATGCAGATGTTATCAACTTCATGGCAAGGGGCGTCTTGATTAAGAAACAGGAAGTAAAGGTCATGGATACTATTATTGAGAACTGCCATAAACCGATATATGTGGCTGCTGTGACCGATGCCGGCATTGCCCGGGCAAAAGAAATTCATGAGAGCAGGGGCAATTTTACCGTCCAGTTCTCCATAATTAATAGCCCATTAAATGTCATAGAGGGCATGATCGATCCTTTTCTTTCATGTGTACGCAAGGGCATCCCCATATACGTATCCAGCATGCCGATGGCAGGCCTTTCAGGACCTTACTCAATGTCCGGTCTTGTTACGCTGACCCACGCCGAAGGCCTATTTGGGATCACATTAGCACAGTTGGTAAACCCGGGGATTATGGTCGTTCATGCAGGTCTTCCCTCTATTGCCAATATTCAAAAAAATTATGCCGTTGATCTGGGACTTATTTCGCACAACATCGCAAACTTAATTCAAGAAAAAATCAATAAGATGATAAACATACCCTCTATTCAGACTGCCTGTACCACCAACCAGGATGAACCGAACAAAAAATCAGGAGAGGATGCAGTCAATGGTTATGCTTTGATGAAGAAGCATGGATTTCATCAGATGCGGCATGCGTTTGGGTTCCTGAAAGAATTGATATCTTTTTCCATAGCCAAGTTAGAGAGGCATGTTGTGCTTTGCAGGGAAACGAGCCCTGAACAAGTACCGAATTACGAGATTGACCCATATGATCCAGAAGGCTTTGAGGCCATAATGCGCAACGGGAGCAAGGCCAATTATATGCAGGATGATCACACCCTGAAAAACACAGGGAAATACTTTTTACATTAGGCTAGGTGAGGTGACGAAACATATCCAATCGCACAGCCTATTGAAACAGAAAGCTCAATATGGTATCCTACCCAAGGTCTGGACATAAGGAATACTGGAATAGGGCGCACCAAATTTTATTACTCCCTTATTCCAATTGCGGCTTAAGGATCAGAGGACCATACGTTCCAACGGAAGCGAAGCGGAGCTGAATTCATCATGAAAGTAGCCATATATCAAACCAACCCCGTTCTGTTGGACATTAGGGCCAATTTGGAAGATGTAATTAACAAGATCTATCAGGCTCGGGAAAAGGGGGCCCAACTCATAGCTTTCCCTGAATTGGCCTTGACAGGGTATTTTGTTGGCCAAAGATATCATGAAGTGGCTCTGAGATTGGATTCCCCGGAAATAGAGGAGTTGACATCGGCGACAAAGGGGACGGCGGCAGTAATAGGTTTTATAGAAGAATCCCCGTCCATGAATTTTTACAACTCCGCCCTCGTTGCCGTTGATGGAAAAATTTCATTCACCTACCGTAAACTCAATCTGCCCAATTACGGCGTATTTGAGGAACGGAAATACTTCTCCCCGGGAAAACAGATCCCGGTTTTAAAACTGCATGATTTCAATATTGCCGTCTTTATTTGCAATGACCTGTGGCATCCTTCCCTCCCTTATCTCGGTGTGGTTCAGCAGGCGGATATTTTTGTAACCATCTTTAACTCTTCACAGGGTTCCATGGGCACGGAATTTTCTAATATTGAGAGTTGGACTATTATCAATACGTTCTACTCCCGTATCTTTGGCATTTATAACATCTGCGCCAATCGCGTGGGTGAAGAAAGTTTTCAAGAAGGACATGCTTCTTCACGCATAGAAGCGGATCTAACAAAATTTGAAGAGGGTTCCCCTGTGCTATGTGAAACGACAACCTACAGATTCTGGGGCGGAAGTGAAATTGTCAATCCCTTTGGTCAAAACATAGCCAAGGCAGCCCTCCATAAACCAGATGAAATTTTTGGGGAAATATCTAGGGACCTGCTCCGTCAGAAAAAAATTTTGCTACCTTATTTAAGAAATGATGATCCTTACTTCACTCTCCGGGAGCTTCAGCGCATTTTGTATGATAAAAGTGGAGCCGATAGCACACGAAAGTACACATAAACATACCATCTGGAAGTGCCTCCACGCGTTAGGTTTTTTTGGTTTTCCTATCTACCCCAATTCATGAAACTAAAACCCAAATCTACCCAAAGAGAGACGCTTTGATTTTAAGGATCTTAACATCTTTTTTAGAAAGGGGGTCAACATAGTTTTGGTAAAAGGAATTGTCGACAGTTATAGCGAACAGAAGGGTTTCGGCTTTATTATTCAGGACAATGGAAAAAAATTATCCTTTGAACGTTCTTCCATCAACATGCCCGGATACAAGGCCCTCACACCAAATGATCAAGTCGCTTTTGATGTAAAAGAGACTATACGAGGTCCTGAGGCCATGAATGTGACAAAACTTTGATCGTGAAACTGACATTTAGATATTGATGAAAGGAATTACCATGCCTGAATCCACAATCATAAGCATACCCAAAAAACTGCCTCTTGCTGAGCGAATCTCAAATGCTAAAAAGAAAATATCAAAATGGACCGATTCCCTTGATAAACCATTTGATGATAAAACAGATGCCGTTCAACTGACAAAATTTGGAAAAAATGAGAAAGAATTCCGTTATCAATATATCATCGTTCGTGGAGCAAAAATATCTCGAAAAAGATGGTAAAAAACTGTGTGGAAACGGGCTAATACCTCAATTTCATATTTTATGATGAAAAAATTGTAACGAAAGGAGAATTTAGACCGTGGCATTGAACGAGAAAGAACTGGCAGAAGAAATTGAAGGCATCATTGAAAGGCTGGAGGAAGCAAGGAGTAAAACCAGTATGATACGCGATCTCAGCGAGATGGATTTACAGACCAGCAGTCTCGATTCTGAAATTGCTGAGGAGATTGAAGGTATGGAAGCCGCTCTTCTTATAGCTGAAAACAAAATGGATGAAGTTGAACAGGTTATAGGTGAAGAGATAGATAATCTGAGAGGTATCTTGGAAAGCATGGAAGAGAACCTGTAATTTTGCTCAATACAAAACTGTGGCAAAGTAAGACCCACAGTGATCAACTCTCCCATTCATTTCCTCCCACACCTAAGCCTTTCTTGGCGGCTCTTATATGCCTTATTTTTTATTCTTGCAATCGTAGCCCGGAGGGAGCGCCAGGAATAGCTTTCGTACATTCGAAAGTGGCATATGGTGATGTCCCCCAATCATTTCTTGCAGCTACTTCAAAATGGTGCTCGCCAATATTAATCCCTCCAAGGTCATATTTCAGCCTTACCGTGCCATTTCTTCTAAAATAATCTCGCCCGTTCCAGACAAAAATCCAAAATAGTCAAGAACAACCCTCACATCTCCTCACAAACCCACAGTTATTTAAAACTGTAAATGTGAAGGGCGTGCCCATAATTTTTTAGGGGGCATACCACTTTATGTACCTTTTCACGCCTACCTTGCGGGCCGTATTTTCCGAACTCATATAGCGGACCTTGCCGAATACAGGCCTTTCCGGGCCCCAGGCCCTGTCGTATCTCCCAAGGGTCCAGAAGATTCCGCTGTACGAATTTGGATCCCTACCATCAACGGCATACTTGTTGTTCAATTCAACCATTATTTCAAGTGCCTTTCTTGGTGAAGGGGACCACTCTAGGATCTTTTTTCCCCAGAGCATCCGCAGGTAATTGTGTATCCTTCCCTCCCTTGCAAGCTGCATCTGAGCGGCGTTCCACAGAGGATCGTGGGTCCCGCCCGATTCAAATTGCTTGAGAGAGTAAATGTATTTTCTTTCATCCATTTCATGGTCATAAAGAGTCTCAAGGGCCCACTTTGGAAGGGATTCATATCTGTCATAGTCGCCTCTCAGATGACACATGTTGATTCCCAGCTCCCTCCAAGTGATCAGCTCATCCAGAAAGGCCTCTCCCGCCTTGCTCATTCCCCACCATCCACTTCGTTTTCCTGAGGCCTTCGGCGCAAGCCTGTCGAAGAACCATGATTCCCTTTCGAATATACCCTTAAGGACCTCATGAGCGGAGATATGTCCGAAATGTAGATATGGGGATAGCCAGCTTGTACCTTCAATCTCAGGTTCGTTACGTCTTTCAGGGTACAAGGGAAGGCCCTTATCTAAAAAATCATTCATCCTTTTAAGACCCTCCGTCCTTCCTCCCTTAAAAAAGGCATCTCCCACTGTGTGGTCAATGGGAAAGATGGAAAGGTCCCTTAGAAAACTCTGGAGCCCTTTCCTTGATAAGGCAGGCCAGCGGGCCAGCATCTTTTTGGGCAAAACAGGCGGAATCAAATCAGGCATCTCGTCGATAGGGTTCTCAAGAGGTTTGTCATGGAGGTGTGAGGGAAGGACCTTTTGGAGGAAGCGCCTGAATGAATAGGCCGTCCTGAATTCATTTTTTCCGGCATCCATGGGAAGGATACCGTTTGAGTCGACAACCTCCAAAGGGATCCTGATCTTTTTCGATGCCGCCTTTATCATTTTAGGCATGAAAAAGCAGGGAAAATCATCGGTAACGATTATACAGGCCTTTTCGGAAAGGGCCTTCGCAAGGCCCTTTCCCCTGCCCTGCTGAGGCTCGAGATATGGATAGTATAGGATCCCTTTTCCCTTGAGATGGGTGGCATTATCCACCATGCCCTCAATGATGAAGCGGTGCAGGCGGTCGCTTGCCCAAGAGTATCCGCACCGGAGCGCCTCAAGTATTACAAGGGGCCTTTTAAGTTCACGACACCATTCCACGGCCCTTTGGAGGCTGTAGTTATATCCGGTCCTTCTAAAGGCTATCATCCAGTAGAGTACATAATCACCCTCTCGATTGAGCTCCGATCTACTGGCCTTCCTTATCCTCCTTGGTGGAACAGTAGAGGACATTTTGGAGTCTCCCTTTAAATTCTGTCTGATTCAGAGCTTCTCGTAGTAGGCCTCACTTATCCCTTTAAGGAGGAGAAAGGAATCTGCCTTTACGCAAAGGATAGCAGTGTCGTCCCGCTTAAATAGTTCTTCCAGATGGGGGTGCCTTTCAAGCAAGAGGAGGCTTATTTCCCTCTGTTTATTGATGTCCCGGATCTCTTCGATTCGACCTGAAACGGTAAGGGCGCTTGCTTGATTGCGATGAGGACCCATGTGTTCCTCCCTTGTATCTATCAATAGACTAACATTGGGGTTATCTGTAAGATTTTTGAATTTCCGCGTTTCCCTGGAGGTAACCATATAAAACTCTCTGCGCTCAGAATCCGTCGTATAGGACATCAGGCTGCAATGGGGTTTGTTGCCTGAAACCGTTGAAAGGACACAGATATCTTTTTCTCTTACGAGTTCCTTCATTTTATCCAGCATGTCATAAAACCTCTTAAAAAAGGTGTGTAAAATCCGGTCATTTCATAGGACCATGTTCATGGATACCATATTCGCCGCAAGATTGGAAAGTAAAGAAGCATTGCTCTACAAAAGTGGAGCTGTTATAAGTTTATTAAAAAACGCTTTTCCCGCAGGGGAGGGATAATATGTGAACGGAGAATGAGAACCTATGGAACCTATCAGGATTGGAATAAGCGCATGTCTGCTGGGAGGCTATGGGTATTGCTCTTAAGAGGAGCAGGGAGCACAGTGTGGCTACATGATGGGAGCTATTATGGAAATTGAGGGGTTCCTTTGACCGCCTTTTAGGAGGGATTGGCCTGAGGCTGGGGCGAAAGCAGCCGATCAAAAGATAAGGAGTGTATCATGGAGCTGAAGGAATATTTTGAAAAGGTGAAGGGAATGGGGGTGCTCGCAACCTCTGATTCAGAGGGGAAGGTGGATGTTGCTATTTATGCAAAACCCCATTTCATGGATGATGGAACCATTGCCTTAATAATGGCTGACAAACTCTCTCACCACAACCTGGAGTCAAACGGCCATGCCGCATATCTTTTCAAGGAAGAGGGCCCCGGCTATAAGGGGGTAAGGCTGTTTTTGACAAAGATAAGAGAGGAAAAGGACTCAGATCTCCTCTATTCCCTGAGAACCAAACGGTATCCAGGTGGCAAGGAAGAGGGAAAGCCAAGGTTTCTGGTATTTTTCAAAATCGAGAAACAGTTCCCCCTCATCGGTGCGGGCGAAAGCGGTATGGATGAGGACTAGGGCTTATTCATTTGTTTAAAACTGTAAATCTAAAGGACGTACCCAAGATCCAGGGCCGAACGCGCGATTTGACAGGTGAGCAAGCGTCTTTTCCGCGTGTCCTTTTCCAGCCGATGTTCGGCACGTCTGTCATCACGGGTTCAGTCTTCACCGATAGCTTCTAGATCGGCAATATCCTTCTTGCGTCCCAAAGCTCTTTTATTGGCTATGAAGTCATCCCGACCGATATAATGTACCGTCAAATCTCCGAACTGGCCTTTCACCCTGCCCGACCATGCCTGTTCCCATGAAACCCCGGTGATTGAGGTAATGATGTCTACCCTGACCGGCGGAAATCCGAGCTGAACAATTTTACCTTCTTTCTCAAAATCCGCCGCTGTCAGGCCAGCAAATCCAAAACCAAACGCATGAAGGGCTTGCATGATGCTTCTTGCATTGCTAGGGTCCGGCCTCACAAAGACATCGAGATCCCCCGTGTACCGGGGGGCGCCATGTAGCCCCAGTGCATAAGCCCCCACAATGATGTAATCAACCTTGTGTTTGTTGAATAACCCGAGCAGATCTCTGAAGTCTTGCTGAACTTCCATGGTATTGCCTTCTTAAAAATTCAATGGCTGCGATTCTATCCCGGGGTGTCTTGCTTAGCCAGTAGGCCAGATCTTCCTTGATGGATGAATCCCTTTTCAAATCGAGTTTCTTGACAGTCTTTTCAATCATCTCCATTTCCCATGCAGAAAAATATTCTGCCGATTCTATTCGAGTTTACCAAAAACTTTGAACGTATTGATAATTTAAGATTCTTTCATCCTTTGTGAGAATCGTGGCATTCTCTTCTCGCGCCGTTGCCACAATTATCTGATCTGCCGGGTCGTCATGGAAAGGCTTTGGAAGTACAGTTGAGCGATAGGCTATCATAGGGGTAAGATGGACAAATCTGAGTTTTGGCATTTCTAAAGCGGTATTGATCCACTTCTCAGGGTCGCAGGAAATACCAATCTCTCCTTTTTCCAAAAGTTTACTGAATTCCCAAGGTGAAATAGCAGATAAAAGAAGTTCATCATATCTGTCTTCATTTTCAATAAGTTTTGTGACTTTCCGCGATAGATTGGGGGGGCGCATATTCCACCAAACCCAAACATGAGTATCGAGTAGATATTTTATTGGCATGCTTCCCACAATCCTTCACCAAGCGGAGTGACTATATCCTTTTCGAAAACAAAAGCATCCGCGAGTTTGCCTGGGGTAGGCTTCATTTCGGATTTGCGATGTGGAATAACTTGAGCAATGGGCTTGCCTCTTTTCGTTATAACGATGATTTCTTGGTATTTTGCAACCTCGTTGAGTACCTTTAACGCATGTGCCTTAAATTCACTTATGGCCATTGTCTTCATATGACCACCTCCCTTTTTTTAAAAAATAGTCAATTAAAGTGGTCAAGTCAAGAAAAATGTCAAAAGTTATATGGAGTAGAACATTATAGATTAGATAGACCTAACATTCGTTCCATTTGTAATCGCTCTATATTTCGAGTATAATACTTCAGGCGATTCTGGCAAGCTAGTCTAAAAATTATTCCTTTCCATATAAAGGATGCAGCATCATGGCATTCATGCCATTTTTTTTAGTAAAAATAAGCATGGTGGGCACATTTCAACCGCATTCTTATTAATAGAGATTCTACTTGAGCATCGAGGCAAGCTCCGTTAGCCCTATAAGATACTTCAAGAATATTATACCTAATTGGGAATTGGCCAAGTCCCAATCAGGTGTTGCATTAGATTAAGTTTATTCTTAATGAGATTGATTGGAAATCAAATGAGGTTCAGATTTATGGAGATGTAGATATGCAGAAAGAAAATAACGAAGTTGCATTAAAAATGACCAAGAAGCGATTTGGTTGCCTTCAGGTCCTTGGATTAATAGCCATTGCTGTTATTATTTCCGCAGGGGCGACCATTTTGGTCTTTAAAACCTACTTTTTCCCATCAGATTTCAAGCCTGTGAATCTGAACTCTAAAGAGGAGAAAGTTTTGGCTGAAAAACTGGAAAACCTTGATTCAATAATAGGGGCTGGTGTCTCTTCACATCGGAATGATGATTCTCCCAATAAGTCATCCAAAATAGACCGGTTTGATTCAAGTGCTAAAATCGAACCAGAACCTTATAGTGAAAAAGGCATTAAAAGGGAGATTATATTCACCGAAAGGGAACTCAACGGATTGTTGGCAAATAACACTGATCTTGCGAAAAAATTGGCGATTGATTTATCTGACGATCTTATTAGTGCAAAATTAATCCTGCCTGTTGATGAAGATTTCCCTATAATTGGAGGTAAAGTTCTCCGTCTAAGATCCGGTATGGTTTTTTCATACGGTAAGGGCAAACCAGTTGTCATTCTCAAAGGCATTACTATTATGGGTGTACCTATTCCAAATGCGTGGCTTGGAGGAATAAAGAATATAGATCTGGTTGAAAAATTTGGGACTGACAAGGGTTTCTGGAAGACTTTTTCTGATGGAGTCGAGGATATCAGGATAGAGGAAGGTCTTTTAAAAATAAAGCTGAAGGAATGACAAAGCCCTACCGCTATGCCCGTGCCACTTCTGGCTCCTTTAAGTCGCTCGCACGTTAATCATTAGACATACCCTACCCAGACGGTTTTGTGGTCTATTTTTTCCTTGACACCACTAGAAATTTACGTGTACTCACCCACGGATCCAGCATCTTCCTATAACGCAACGATGCTTAAAAAACAACTATGAGTGACACTATTCGTACCTCAATGCCTCGATGGGATCCATACGGGAGGCCTTTCGGGCCGGGTAGAACCCGAAGAATACCCCTACCGCCCCGGAGAATAGCGTGGCAAGGAGGATCGAATCGGGGGAGATGATGGTCATCAAACCGGCCACCACGCTTAAGAGCTTTGAGGCCGCCACCCCGATAACGGTCCCGAAGATGCCACCGATAACGCTCATGGTGATGGCCTCCACCAGGAACTGGATGAGTACGTCTCGTTCCCTGGCCCCCACTGCCAGACGAATGCCGATCTCCCGGGTACGCTCCGTCACGGAGACGAGCATGATGTTCATAATCCCGATCCCGCCCACAACAAGGCTTATGGCAGCTACGGCCGTGAGTAAAAGGGTCATGATGCCCGTTGTCTTATCGGCCATGGCTGCGTATTCGTCCAGTGTCCGGACCGTAAAGTCGTCATCCGCACCGGGCAGGATGCGGTGCCTCTGCCGAAGAATTTCTTCAACTTCACGTTTGGCCTCGCTCACAAGGTCCTTGGACTGGGCCGAGACACCGATGAAGTGGGTTACCCCCGGGAGTTTGCTGCCGCTGAGTTTGCGCGAGAATGTGCTGTAGGGGACAAAAACCACATCATCCTGGTCTCTCCCTCGAGGATCACTTCCCTTCGCGGACAGGACCCCGATGATATGGAAAGGAACATTTTTTATCCTGATATTTTGACCGACGATCTTCTCGCCGGGTTCGAACAGGTTCTCCACTACGGAATTGCCCAGCACAGCCACGCTTGCAGCGGATCTGATATGATTTGCGTTAAGGAATTCGCCCTCCTGAACGGGCCAGTCCCGGACCTCGACATAACTGGCAGTCGTCCCGTAGATCCCTGTATTCCAGTTCTTCTTCCCAAACACGAGCTGTGCATTTTGAACGACGACATGACTCACCTGCAGGACCGCCGGGCATTCCCTTGCGATGGCCTCGGCGTCATTCACCCTCAAGGTGGGTTTGGAGCCGTACCCCCTGCTGACACCGCCGCTCTTCGAAGATCCCGAATAGATCATCAACATGTTGGAGCCAAGGTTGTTGATCTGGGCCTGGATACTGGCATTTGCCCCCCGCCCGACACTGATCATGACGATTACCGCTCCGATGCCGATGATGATTCCCAGCATGGTCAAAATGCTTCTGGCCTTATAGGCCAGAAGGGCTCGTACTGCCAGTCGGATGACAGTGATCAACATCCCCATATCAATCCACCTCGTCACTTTCCAGCAGACCGTCGCGCAGATTTATCCTTCGCCGTACGGCCTGGCCCACATCCGGGTCATGGGTAACGATAATGATAGTGATCCCTTTTTCGTTGAGGGATTGAAGCATTTTCATGATCTCACGTCCCGTCTTTGTATCCAGGTTGCCTGTAGGCTCATCAGCCAGAATGAGGGCCGGGCTGTTTACCAGAGCCCTTGCTGTGGCCACACGCTGTTGCTGCCCACCAGAAAGTTGTTTGGGCAGATGAAAGGCCCGGTCCTCCATCCCGACCATCCTCAGGGCTTCCCTGGCCTTCTCACGGCGGTTCGGTTCGCCGGGGCGGCGGTAGAGCATGGGAAGTTCAACGTTTTCGAGAGCACTGCATCGGGCCAACAGGTTGTAGCTCTGAAAGATAAACCCGATCTTCCGGTTCCTAATATCCGCCCTCCTGTCCCTGGTAAGGAAAGAGACATCCTCCCCTTCAAGTTCATACCGTCCCTCTGTCGGGCTGTCCAGAAGCCCGGCAATGTGCATCATGGTTGACTTTCCCGAGCCGGAAGGCCCCATGATAGCCACAAACTCACCTGGATGAATCTCGACATCAACCCCTTTCAAGGCTTTAACGATTTCCCCTTCCATGGGGTAGATCTTTTTTACCCCCTCAAATCGGATAACAGGAACGCTCACTGCTGTCTCCTACCCAATAATGCGGAGAACAGATTGCGGGTCTCTTTCGTAGCCCTGCTTGCTGTGAGGCCCAGGCCCACGATTACCTTACTCCCTTCTTCCAGGCCCCCTGAGATGATCTGTGTCTCGGTATCGTCCGTTATACCGGCCATTATGTTTCTGACCTCAGGCTGGCCGTTCTCCCCCAGTACATAGACCTTGGCCATCCTCCCTTTGTACATCCTTCGTTTTTTACCTGCCTCCCGACACTCTTCCACATAGGCCTTGAATTTTCCATACTGATCTTCACGAAGGATCTTATAGAGGTTCGTAAAGACCTGGGTGTAAAAACCGCTCCAGGCCTGTGTAAGGTCCCTGTCTTCCTCGGGAATGGCATAGGCTGACTTCAGTTTTTGACCGGCCTGCTCAATGATCTTCACAAGCTCATCGGCCTGCCTGGAGTCAAGCCCCGCCTTATTAACCGTATTTTTATAAAACTCCCTTTCCCTTATGGGCGTTGTTTTCGCGGGTTTCTCTTCCTTGATCTCCTCCGGCGGTTTGAATCTCAGGGCCGCGTTCGGGACCTTGAGGACTCCACTCACCTTGGCCACCACAATGGTTACATTGGCTGTCATGCCCGGCCTGAGCAATAGATCCATATTATTCACGTCCGCGATGATCTGATAGGTGACCACATTTTGAATATTAGTGGCGAAATTTCTCACCTGGCGGACCGTGGCCTTGAACTTCTTTTCCGGAAAGGCATCAACGGTGAAGATGACTTCCTGATCCGGTTTGATCTGTCCCACGTCAGCCTCACTGACATCCGCCTCCACCTGCATACGGGTCAGGTCTTCTGCAATGGTAAAAAGGATCGGGGATTGAAGGGTGGCTGCCACGGTCTGACCGATATCCACGTCCCTGGAGATGACCACACCGTCTATGGGAGATTGGATGGTACAGTATCTTAGCTTTATGTCTGCAAGATTGAGGGCCGCCTTTTTGTCGGCGATCAGAGCCTCCACACCTTTTTCCTGGGCAATGGTCCTATTTAGCCGGGCCTTGGCCGTCCTCAAGTTAGCCTCGGCCATTAAAAGGTCTCCCTGTACGCTGTCCCGCTTGGCCAGGGCCAAATCCAGGTCTGACTGGGGCACGATCTCTTTATGCCCGAGGCTGGATAGGCGATTATATCTTAATTCCGCCTCCTTGAGGGTGGCGCGGGTGGAACTTATCTGGGCTTCAGCGCTCTGCACCCCGGCCTCGGCCGCCATAATCTCCTTCTGACTTTCCTGGAGCTGCGTTTCTGCCATGAGAACCTGGGCCTTTGCCTGCTCCACCATGGCGGCATAGGTGGCAGGGTCTATAAGGGCAATCACCTGGTCCTTTTTGACAAGGCTGTTAAAATCCACAAGGAGGTCTCTTATGTTGCCCGAAACCTGGCTCCCGACCTTGACTGTATTCAAAGGCTCCAATCTGCCCGTGGACGATACGATGGCCCGGATATCTCCCCTGGTAACGGTCGCCAGCTTATATTCCCGCTCGGAGGCCTCCTTATTGCCGTAGAATCTGACAAGCAAGAAGACAGCAGGGACGATTATCAGGGTCAAAATTATCCAAAATCTCCATTTTTTCATGAAACAGCCTCCCCGCAACGGGTGAGCAGCCCTTTTTCAATTCCTCCTGATGCCGAATCCGGCCTCAGGATTGTTGCGATACCCGTGCAATATGGGTGAACACTTAAAAATAGTTTATTATCAAAATCAATTACTGATCGCAAATCTTTTGTGGTAATGACCAGGAAAGATTGAAAGATCTTATGGCGGCGCCGGCTCTTGATTTTTTTTGCCAAAATCCCGGATGGAATGTTGAGGCATTGAATCAATGGTTGCTGATTTATCGTCATGGGAAATACGTCAATCCAAAAGAGCTGGATACCTTCATCAACTCGGTTTTAGCCATTTATGAACTTATGAAACGTTGATATCAATCTTTCGAAAATCCTTTATTCCCAATATATTGTGATTGGATAATTCCCAAGGCCGGACTATTACACTCACCTGTAGTTCCAGATATGTAAATCCTAACCAAGCATTTTAAATCGCTATGAATTTTAATATTGGCGAGCTGTCTCAGATTTCAAAAGGCATGATTTCTATGGCACATTCACTCTCTTATCAAAGAATTTACTCAAAGAATTTACTAAAGTTGTGATCTATACCACAAGGCACAATCTCCAGTGAACCTTATTGGATATTCTATAGTAAGAAGACAGGCTTAGGGAAGGAAAATTCAGGTCAAAACCTGAATCAAAGGCAGGCGCGAAACATTTGCCTATGTCGGCTCCAAGCCGCGGGTGAAATCACCACGGAAGTCTCCACGGATGTTTGACTTGTATGCGCCTTGAAGGGCCATTGTACCGGGCAAAACCTACAGGCTGTGCTGGAATTCAAAGATGCTTTTTGGGATGTATACC
>CAZUHR010000029.1:0-16972 GCA_964620335.1 uncultured Desulfobacteraceae bacterium | reverse complement strand
TCTATAATTTTAATGAGCGAAAACATTTATTAAGCAGAAAGGAGGAAAAGCTATGCAAATTACAGCGATTGTTAAGGGAGCATGGGATGCCTTTGCCACCAAAATCACGCTTTTTCTACCTGAGCTCATCGGAGCAATTATCATCTTCGTGGCAGGGCTTATCATCGCCAAACTGGTTAAAATGGGTATCGTGAAGCTTTTAAGACTTGTCCGTTTTGACAGTGCGGCAGATAAGACAGGGGTAAAAGGATTTTTAGATAAGGGGGGCATTGTTAAGACGCCATCAGAGATTATCGGGGCCCTGACCTACTGGTTTATCATGATTCTGGTCCTCATTGCTTCGATGGACGCCTTGGGTTTACCCATTGTCTCAGATATCCTGAATGATATCTTTCTCTATATTCCCAATGTAGTGGCCGCCATCATTGTATTGATGCTTGGGATCTTATTCGGAAATCTCCTTTCTGCCGTTGTCCGGACAGCGGCCTCCAATGCAGGCCTAACCACTGCCGAGGGTCTGGGTAAAACAGCCCTCTATGCCATTGTCGTCTTCTCAGGAGCCATAGCCCTCATACAGTTGGGTATTGGTAAAGAGATTGTCTCGTCAGCTTTTGGGCTTGCTTTTGGAGCCGTGGCCCTGGCCTTTGGTCTTGCCTTTGGACTGGGTGGAAAGGAAGTGGCTGGTGAGTATTTAAAGAAATGGTTTGAGGAAAAGAAAGCATCTAAATAGAAATAGCCATATGGTGGTACAGATCATTTTGATTCCGAAGGTGAGAAGGGCGTGATATCTCCATCTCACCTTATTATACCGATCGTTATCCTGACCTTGACAAAAAGACCAAAAGGAGAACAGGGATGTATTTTTCATTGATCATTACGTTTTTGTTGCTTTTAGGTATAATTGTCGCGGGTATACAGAACAGTATCTCTTTGGATCTGAAATTTTTCACCTGGAAACTCCAGCTCTCGCTCATGGCTTTGATATTTTACTCCTCCCTGATCGGCGGGGCCATTGTTGGGATCCTTACTCTGCCCAAGCTCGTGAGTAAATACCTAAAAATAAGGGGTCTAAAAAAAGAGATAGATGAATTGAAAATAAAAACCTTGGAACTGGAAAAGCAGCAAGAAGTGAAATCTTATTGATTAAGATAATGGGCTTTTTAAAATTAGTGATTCCATTAGAAATCCACGTTATGATAAAAGAAACTGCAAAAGTATTGGCGTCCTCTTTTTTTTTACTGCGTGCTTGTCCATAGGATTCTTTATTCTCATAGGCTTCTTACGACCTCATCCTCTTCTTGCAGATCAAAGGCTTTCCTATATTGTATCCGTAGAGGGGATATCAGATCGAGCGCTTCTGAAACTTCTTGAGGCTGTATCCGAAACAGTATCTCTTCGAGAAAGACCTCCGGTTTCCTTGAGTCTTTTACAAAGGCGTGTCAATCAGGATATCCCTATCCTCCAAAAAGCACTCAGATCACAGGGGTATTATGGCGCTCGAATAACGTCCAAGATCAATTCAGATGTCCAACCGATACAGGTCGTATTCAATGTAGATACGGGCTTGCCCTACATTTTAGAATCTGTTGATATTCATGTCATCGGCGATGATACCGAGAAGAGCATGAACTTTCCGGATATCTTGGATATTGGCCTTACCTTAAAAGAGCCTGGCAGAAGCAAACCCATCCTGGATGCTAAGCATGCGATTGTCCGCTGGTACCAAAAGCAAGGTTTCCCCTTTCCCCAGGTAGATGAGCCCAAGGTGGTCGTAGATCATAAAAAAAGGACCGTAACCGTTGCCTTCGGTGTTCAGCCCGGATTAAAGGCCCAATTCGGTGACACGGAGTTTTCGGGTCTTGAGTCTGTAAATGAGGCATATGTCCGTACCAAAATCCCTTGGAAAGAGGGAGATCCATTCAATGCCGAGCTTTTAAGGATGTTGGAAGAACGACTGATGAAAACAGGTCTCTTCTCATCCGCAAACGCGAAAGAAGGAAAAGTGATTGATGAAAAAGGACGCGTCCCAGTTGGGGTGGAAATGAGGGAACGTAAACATCGAACCATCAAAGGGGGTGCCAGCTACAAGACGGATGAGGGACCCGGAGCTAACGTATCTTGGGAGCATCGAAATATTTTAGGTCGAGGCCAGCGCTGGGGGCCATGAGCGGGGCCGAGAGGGATGAGATTCCTGCGGATATCCGATTCTATGCGGGCGGGGGAGGATCCATCCGTGGTTATGCCTATCAGTCAGTTGGTCCGACCCAGAATAACGAACCCATCGGAGGAAGATCACTCATAACCATGAGTGCAGAACTGAGGATAAAGATCACGGAAAAAATGGGCTTGGTGGCCTTCGTCGATGGAGGGAGTGCCTTTGAGTCGGCCTTTCCGGATTTTGAGGAAACCCTCCAGTGGGGTGGAGGATTAGGATTTCGTTACTTTACGGCCATAGGTCCCCTGCGTCTGGATGTGGGCATTCCCATAAACCGGAGAGCAGGCATAGATGATAGTTTCCAGATCTATGTGAGCATTGGACAGGCCTTCTAAGGATATGGATTACAGGATACATCTAAAAAAGACAGGAAAATGGATGGCCGTAAGTGTTTCCATCCTGATTATCTTAATGGCAGTTCTTTGGGGCCTGGCCCAAATCGGCTTGGGCAAACAGTTCCTGGCCCAGCGGATCTCAGCATCATTGGGCAAAGAGACCTCTTTTCAGATCAAAATCGGCAAAATCACCGGAATCATTCCCTTCAATATCCGATTGGATGAATTGACCATCAGCGATGGCCGCTCCGAGTGGTTGGTGGTAGAGAGTGCATTTCTGAGCTGGTCTCCTACCTATCTGATAAAAGGAAAGATATATATCAATGAGCTGAGTGCGGCCGCTGTTAGATTAAAGCATCTCCCAGATGCTTTTAAGGGGAAAGAAAAACGAAAACCCGGAAAGATAGCCTTACCAAATGCTATACCACCTTTGCATATCAATCGCCTTGTATTGGAGCGTTTTTATTTAGGGGAGTCCATACTGGGTTCTCCGGCCGTTTTCACCATGAACGGCCGATTGATTGCCGAGCATAATGAAAAGATCCTTAGGGGTTCACTTCATGTTGACCGAAAAGATGGGGCAAAGGCCCTGTACTATATTGACTGGTCCCTGACAGGTCAAACAACGCCAGAGCTTGAACTTGATGTTAGGGTCCAGGAGGAGAAAGAAGGGCTTTTAACGAGGGTTCTGGGTTTGAAAGAGACGGGGCCCGTTGCCATCTCTTTAAAGGGTAAAGGTCCCATCAACCCATGGAAAGGTCGTCTGACGGCAAGGGAGGATAGCCTGGGGGCCATTGAGACAACACTGGAGTTCATGATTAAGGAGGGTTTGCGTTTAAAGGGTGACGGTCAAATCATGTTATCCCAAGGGCTTGTTGAAAAAGATCTCCAACCCCTAATGATGAGCCAAAAAACCCTTTTCCATTTCGACAGCCACGTTCATGCCGGGAATGAGATAGAGATACACCGTGTCTTTCTTGAAAATGACGGGATCACTTTAAAACTTGCAGGTCGAATTGGTTTAGAAAAAAAACATATACAAAGCAATTTCCATCTAAGGATTGACGATCTTTCCCGCTTCAAAGATCTCGTTAAAAACAGGGTGCAAGGGAATCTGGATCTCCAGGGCCAAGTTACGGGAAACCTTCAACAACCAAGGGCGATCCTCTCAGTCACAATGAAAGAACCAGGCTTGGGTGAGGTCCGTGCCTCAAACATCCTGCTTAATGCCCAATTAACTCCCATCATGACGTCCACCTCAAACTTCCAGGGTCTTTCAGCTCAAATGACTGGTCACATTAAAGGCCTTACTCATAAGACCCGGGGAGCGCTTATTCCGGGGGAAGAATGCCAGTGGGCACTCGGAGCAGAGATAAGAAAGGGAGATCTCATTAATGTCAATAAATTGGAGGTCTCCAGCAAGGATTTTGTGGCGCGTTTCTCGGGTCAATTGAATTCCGGAAGCTACGTCATCGATGGAAATACGTCCGTGGAGATTCATGACCTGAGTAGCCTATCATATATCATAGGGACAAAGGTCCATGGAAGCGCCAGAATAGACGCCCATCTGAAAGGTAATCTCCGGACACGCAGCCTTTCAGCGGATATAAAGGGTCGGATTGCCCGATTTGCCCCCCTGCCGGCCTTGCTCGCTCCTCTGGTGAAAGAGGAAGTGACGTATGCCTGTCATACAAGGCTGGAAGAAGGGAGGCACCTTACTGTAACTGATCTTATGGTCCGATCTGCTGTTGGTGAAATGGGAGGTGTGGCCTCTCTTGATCTTCAAAACAGGGATGTTTCGGCTCAAGGACGACTTCGGCTTCCCAGGTTAGCTGTCTTTTCAAAACCTGTGGGAAGATCCCTTGAAGGAGCATTGGAAATGGAAGTGGATGTGGGGGGAGCTCTGAAGGACCCCAGGATAAAAGCTCATGCAACGGTGAGAAGTGTCCGCATGGAGGATATAAAAATATCCAAAGCCGTCATATCTCTTCTGGCCAGAAACGTGCTCCATAAACCTGAAGGCGATATAAAGATCCATCTCCAAGGCTCAGGACATTCCCTCGAGGCGGTTTCCAACTTCACATTCATTCATCCATTATTGTCGTTAAATGACCTTTCAGTAAACGCCCCGGGGACTGATGTGGCAGGAGATCTCAAAATCCATCTTAAAGGCCCCATTTTAAAAGGGGTATTGCACGGCGCCTTCAATGACCTTCCATCGTTTTCCACCCTTTTTGGCAAAAAGATCGACGGAAAGGCCGAATTTGATGTTGTGCTCTCAGAGGCGGACGGGAGACAGGATGTAGCGCTTGATTTGCGAGGAAAGAGATTGGGGACCGGATACGGAACCGCAGATTCTCTTACGTTAAGTGCGCGTCTTAAAAATGTTTTTCAGGCGCCTGAGGGTACGGCGGAGGTTGAGATAAATTCCTTTAAAAAGGAGAAGCTAGAAATTCATCACATTATTTTGAAGGCCGAGGGTCAAAAAGAGAGGGCGGCCTTTACAGCACATGCCAACGGACATTACCAGAAGGACTTTCAGTTTGAGACCATGGGATCTATCGGATTAATGCCCAGAGACCATAACATCCGGCTCAGCCTGTTGAAAGGGAATTTTGGGGAATTGGCGGGTTCCGCGAGAAAGCCGGTTGTCATTCGAAAAACAGCCGCTTATTATATCCTGGAAGGGGTTGATTTCCAATTGGGGGAGGCGGACTTTCAGGCCTCCGGCCGAGTTGGGTCTGAATTAATGACATTCGATGCCCGACTCAATGGACTGCCTCTCTCCTTACTGCAGTCTTTTGGATATCCGGAGATGCTGGGTACGGCCATGGCCCGGATTCATATGGAAGGACGGATGTCCAGTCCGGAGGCAGATATGGAGATCCGAATCAAGGAAATCAAATTGAAAGACCCCGTGTTTCAGAAACTTCCTCCGGCAAATCTCTCGGCCCATATGACCCTTAAAAATCATCTTCTTCAGGCAGCCCTGTCCCTTGAAGATCTGGCGGCAAAACCTGTAAAGGCTGATCTTTATCTACCTGTCACCGTATCCTTTTTACCCTTTGTCTTTTCTCTCAAATCACAAGATAGCTTAAAGGGGCAGATTTTCGCAGAAATCAAACTTGAGCGTTTGACATCACTCTTTTACCTGGAAGATCATACCCTAAGAGGGAATCTGGTCATTGATCTTGCCGTAGAGGGTAACATGGAAAAGCCTGCACTCAAGGGTCACGTCCGCCTCTCTGATGGCGTCTATGAACATGCACGAAGCGGCACCCTTATCAAGGATATACAGATTGGTGCCAGCATGACCGAGGACAGGCTCACTCTGGAAAAGGCCTATGCCACGGATGGGGAGAACGGCAAGATTGTTGCCAAAGGACAGCTCCATCTTCTTGCTAAAAAGGGGTTGCCCCTTCAACTGGAACTTCATTTGGATAACATTGCCCTTGTTCGTCGGGATGATCTGACGGTTACTACTAATGGCAAGCTGGATTTATCCGGCTCAATGAAGGAGATGAAGGTCTCTGGCCCTTTAACGGTGGGGCCTGCGGAATTTCGCATACCCAAGAGCCTTCCCCCCGATGTTAAGGATCTGAAGGTTGAAGAGATCAATCTGCCCGCACAGAGACCCCGGCTGACACAGAAGTCGCCCCAGAAGAATACCGGCAGGTTAAAGCTTGACCTCTCATTAGAGATCCCGGGAAGGGTTTTTTTGAGGGGCCGGGGTCTTGACTCGGAATGGAAGGGGAAAATTCGCGTCACGGGGAGTGAGCGACAACCTGCTGTTACGGGATCACTATCAGTCATCCGCGGACGCTATAACTTTTTTGGGAAACCTTTTTCCCTTACCAAAGGAGCGATCGATTTTGGCGGAGAGATCCCCCCATCTCCAAAGTTCGATGTGATAGCCGAACACAGTAGTTCAGACATAAATTGCCGTATCCTTGTATCGGGAAACCCTTCAACCCTCACAGTCAATATGGAGTCGGACCCACCCATGCCTTCCGATGAGATTCTGGCCCACCTTCTTTTCGGACGGAGAGCAAGCAATATCACCCCTTTTCAGGCCCTCAGGCTGGCCCAGGCCTTAGATTCATTGAGGGGCGGGGGAGATTTGGTATATTTGATTTCATGGATCGCACACGAAGACTTATTGGCGTGGATGAATTGGACATCAAACCATCGGATGACAAAGGTGGAGAGACTTCGGTTAGTGTTGGCAAATACATGCGGGATAATGTATATATGGAGATTGAGCAAGGCCTGGGGCCTGATACGGGAAAGGTCTCTGTTGAGATAGAACTAACGCCCCATACCGCTATCGAGACGGATATGGGAGCAAACGGAGAGAGCGGCGTAGGGTTAAACTGGAAATGGGATTACTAATTGAAAATAACTCAATTGATAGCTATCGGCACTCAGATGTAAGCTTTAGGGGAGGCCGATAGAAACCCGTTTCCATTTTGATCCACCTGTTTCGGAAAAGGCAGAAAGAGCCTGGAACCTGACCATAGATTTCTCCACACCCGTCATTTCCAATGCTATCGCTTGATCCGAACGATCAACGTTATCCGTACTTCCTGAAGCGTTTTCTGAAGCACCACCATCCTATCCTCCGATCTCTTTTCATACTCAACAGCCAGGACACGGATTGTCGACTTATCCCATGCCTCGTTCCGGGTCATCAGGTATGCAAGGAGCAGCATGAGGCGGCTGGTGGAATCAACTTGACAAGTGGGCTGCAAAATAGCTAACTTTTTTATTTGCGTGATGGGTCAAGCAAGAAGCTTGTCGGTTTATTAAGGCTGAAGTGTAATTATAAACCTTAAAGTTAGGAGGCTTATCATGAAAAGAACAATTTTGTTTTTTTTCCTTTTTTGCCTAGGAGCATTTCTGAGCCTAAGCGCAGCCCCGGCTATGGCCGCTTCGGATACGATTAAGATTGGTGCCATATATCCTCTGACAGGGGTTGCGGCATCGGCAGGCAAAGAGTTGCGGGCTGGAGCGGAATTGGCTGCGGAAATTGCCAACAAGGTTGTTGAAGGACTTGACATTACCATAGCCAAGAATGCCGGTATTAAAAGTCTGAACGGCGCCAAGATTGAACTGATCTTCAAGGATCATGAAGGCAATCCCACCCTTGGCGCGGATTTGGCAAAAAAACTTATTACAGATGACAAGGTGGTCGGTATGATAGGCTGCTGGCACAGCTCGGTTACCAAAACCGTCAGTGCCGTGTGCGAAAGGTACGGTATCCCCATGATCAACGACTCCTCCTCTTCACCAACCCTGACCAAGAGGGGATTTAAATGGTTCTGGAGGACCTTTCCCCATGACAAGTGGTTCGTAAAGGACTTCTTCACATTTCTTACGGGTATGACCGAAGGCAAGGTGAAGGGTGTCAAGGCGATACCCAAGTCTGATATTATTAATATCGCCTCCGCCTGCGAGAAAACCGAATTCGGTGCAAGCAATGACGACCTTATCAAGAATTTTGCCGAGGAATATGGCTTCAAATTGAAAAAATCACTCCTTTACGGCGCAAAAGCACCGGACGTATCCAGCGAGGTCCGTTCCCTGAAGGCGGCCAAGCCGGATGTGATGATTTTCGTCTCCTACACCTCCGACGCAATCCTGTTCATCAAGACCCTAAAGGCCCAAAAGGCCAACCCCAAGATTATCTGGGGGCAGGACGCTGGATTTGAAACACCCGAATTCCGCGAAACCCTGGGTGGTGATATTGAGGGAGTTCTCACACGAGCCGTCTTCTTGCCTAAAATCGCCATGGTCAAAAAGGCTGCCGGACAGGTCAACAAATTATACAATGAAAAAATGGGCCACAATATGAGCGGGGCGTCAGCAAGGTCCTTTGTGGGCGTTCAGACATGGGTACACGTCCTGGAACAGGCAGGCTCAACAAAACCAGCCGACATTCAGAAAACGGCAAATTCCATCCACATCCCCGGCGAAGAACTGGTGCTGCCATGGGCCGGCATCAAATTTGCCACTACTGGTGAAGAGCCGGGCCAGAATGAATTGGGATCCGGCCTTATCGCCCAGTACCAGAAAGGCCCGGACGGTACGGTCGAGATGGAAATTGTCTATCCCTTTGATGTGGCCACAAAGGATATGATCTACCCCTTCAAAGGCTTCTAATTTCAACAAAGGAAATGCATTCTCTGTCCCATCCCTCCCTTTTTCGGGAAGGGATGGGATCATAATAAGAGGAGTACCCTGTGGATATCCTGGTAGGATCAATAGCCGCCGGTATACTGATCGGCATGGTTCTCGCCTTAATGGCTTTGGGCCTGACCATTATTTTCGGGATGATGGATATTGTCAACTTCGCACACGGCGAATTCCTCATGATCGGCATGTACACAGGCCTTCTGACAGCACAGACCACGGGTATGGACCCCCTTTTCACCTTACCGGTTGCCGCAGCCGTAGGATTTCTCCTCGGAGTGATCTGCTATTATGGGTTCATCATGTTCCTTCTGAGGGGCCCCATGGTAGCCCAGTTGCTCGGGACATTCGGTCTGATGCTTTTTTTAAGGAATCTGGCACTGCTCTTCTTTGGTCCCCAGGAAATGGTCGTCCATAAGGGTATCCTGGTAGGAAAAAGCTTTGATATGGGCATGGGGATTATTATGCCCGCCACAAAACTGGCTGCCGCAGGACTCTCAGTGGTTGCTTTTGCGGCAGTGTGGCTGCTCATGCACAGGACCAAGATCGGCAAGGCCCTGACAGCCACCTCTCTAAACGCGCAGGGCGCTCGATATATGGGTATCCCCACTGAGCGTATGAACGCTCTGGCCTGGGCCATAGGAGGGGCCACGGTAACTATAGCCGGGGCCCTGCTGGTGAATTTCTGGTACGTAAACCCCTATGTGGGAATACTATTCACTATGATCGCCTTTGCTATTGTTGCATTAGGGGGGTTCGGTAGTGTCCCCGGAGCCTTCTTTGCAGGACTTGTGGTGGGGATCATAATGGAAATACCAGGCATATGGGACTTCTTTACTTATACCTTTGACTCTGACTGGATGGCCGAAGTGCCCATGACCTCTTTCAAATATATGTGGGTCTATGCAGCCTATTTTGTGATCATGGTAGTTCGACCCAGGGGATTGTTCGGATGGAAGCGATAAAAAACGCCCTTGACTTCTCAGATTTCCCCCGCAACGACATGATCATCGCCTTGTTTGTCGCGGTATTTCTGCTGTTTTTCCCCCTTTTCTCAAAGTCAACATTTGCCATGGCGACCGTGATCCAGTTCTTGATGTTTTCGCTTTACGGCATGGGGTGGAATACCATTGGCGGCTACGGGGGTCAGGTAGACCTGGGCAAGGCCCAGTACGTGGGCATAGGCGCATACACTACAGCGGTTATGCTGATCCGGTGGGATATTCCTTTCTGGTTCTCAATGCCGGTCGGGATGTTTTTTGCTGTCTGCTGGTCTTTTATTATCGGGTATCCCCTGTTCCGTTTAAAAGGACATTATTTCGCCATTGCTACCATTGCAACTTCCTTGGTGCTAAAGGACATCTTTGAGGTATGGGATCTTGTGGGAGCTTCCCGGGGCCTGGAGATTTCGCCCATCAAGTATGTCCCTCCCGATTTTCTAAGGCTGATCTTCAATTCCGACATCTATTACTACTATTTCATATTGGTGTTTTTCTTTATCGGAATCCTTTATGTCAACTGGTTCCGCAAATCGCGTTTAGGGTTTCAGCTTCGGTCTATCAAGGACAATGAAGACGTTGCCAGGTCTCTTGGCATTAATGTGCACTGGGCCAAGGTTAAAACCTATGCCATTGCCACGGCATTTGTGAGCTTTGTGGGTTCATTTCATGCCTGTTATATCAAGAATCTTGAACCTGAAGACACAATGAGCCTTGACCTTTCTATACTAATCGCCCTTATGGCCATGTTAGGCGGTGCCGGGTCTTTATGGGGACCTATTATAGGCGCAGCAGTCCTCATCCCGCTCAAAACATATCTCAAGGAATGGCTTGGCGCTATGGGAGGCCTGCTCGGCATTGATCTGATCATTTATGCCGGTATCATCATGCTTGTCTCGGCGGTAGAACCCAAAGGCATATGGGGAATTGTTCAGAAGGTAAGACGAAGGAAGCGGGCCTAATGGCATTCTTAGAACTGCATAATCTGACAAAGAGCTTTGGCGGTCTGGTGGCCAACGACGATATTTCCTTTTCTATGGAGAAGGGAAATCTGATTGGCCTCATAGGTCCTAACGGTGCCGGCAAGACAACTCTATTTAACTGCATTTCAGGTCTGTACCCTGTCACCTCAGGCAGGATTGTCTTTGACGGCCAAGATATAACATCGCTGAAGGCATATGAGGTCGCAAGACTCGGATTGGCAAGGACCTTTCAGGTGTACGTGGCCTCAGGCGACCTGAGTGTGGAAGAAAATGTGATGGTAGGATGTTTTATGCGAACCCGTTCCCCTTCCCAGGCCAGGGCCACGGCTTATGAGATTTTGGAAGATCTGAACCTTAAGGACATATCTGATTCCATGGTCAGCGAACTGACTGTGGCTGCCCAGAAGCGGGTGACCATGGCCACAGCCTTAGGTTCAGCCCCAAAATTGCTTCTGTTGGATGAAGTGGCTGCCGGGTTGAACCCTAATGAGAATGAGGAGATCATGGGAACAATCCGACACATACATGACGATCTGGGAGTTACCGTTATGTTGATCGAGCACGTGATGGAACTGGTAATGAAGATCAGTGACCGGGTAATTGTCCTCGATTCCGGGAAAAAAATAGCAGAGGGAGATCCACAGAACATTGCAAATGATCCTCAGGTCATCAAGGCCTATCTGGGAGAACGTTATGTCAGGGAACATGGGGGGGAGATTTAAAATTTTGTATTTTGGAATACGAAATTATGGATTCTGGTAATCAATGAACGAAAAAATTCTTCAAGTTGAAAACATCAAGGTACGCTATTCCGGGCTGCCGGTGCTCCATGGTGTATCCCTGAACGTGTCCTCCGGTGAAACCGTATGCGTGGTGGGAGCCAATGGTGCGGGGAAGTCTACGCTTCTGAGGGCAATCATGGGCACACAGCATGTCTTTGAAGGGCGAATATTGTTTGAAGGCCGTGAATTCCAGGGGCTCAGGACCGAACATATCGTCCAAATGGGGATTATTTATGTGCCTGAAGAAAGGATGCTCTTCACACCCCTGTCTGTTGAAGAAAATCTCTTGCTGGGGGCCTATGTTTTAAACGATGAAAAACACATTCAAAAAAACCTTGAATTCATCTATAACCTCTTTCCTAAACTTCGCGAACGTCGCTCACAAGCGGCTTCTACACTGTCAGGGGGTGAGCAACAGATGGTAGCCATCGGTCGCGGGATGATGTCCAGCCCCCGCATTTTAATGTTGGATGAGCCTTCCCTCGGGCTCGCACCCCTCTTGGTAGACGAAGTCTTAGATACGGTCAGACGTCTTAAGGAAGAGGGAATTACCATCCTCTTGGTGGAACAAAATGTGCGGGAGGCATTGGATCTGGCAGACCGTGGATATGTGATCCAGACGGGAAGGATTGTGGCCGAAGGCACTGGCGATGAACTTCTTGAGAGTGATATGTTCCGAACAGCCTTCCTGGGAATCTGATCCTTCCGCTCTTCATCTTCAAAACCCTTCCCTGAACTGCGCAATCATTTCTTCTACTTCCCTGAACGACTCAAGGGCCTTATCCATGGAAACCTCAGAGAATCTTATCTGATCTTCCGGTTTAACCTGCCCTAAAAGGGGAATGTCCGCTCTGATGACTGTTGCAATTTTTCGATACCCTCCGGTGACCGTCTCTCCTAATATAATAATGGGCTGACCATCGCCCGGAACCTGAATGGTCCCACAGATTACTCCCTCCGATATAATGGAATCCTCCATCCCTTCTATCTTCTGTATTGAAGGTCCCGTAAGTCTGATACCAGTGCGATCGGATTTGGATGTAACCTTGAAGGAAGAATTGAGAAATGAGTTCCTGACCTCCTGGGTGAAATGGTCATCCTGAGGTCCAAAGAGCACCCTAAGTACCCAGTCCCTGGTATAAGCAGGGATCCTCTCCAGGTCAAACGCTCTCTCTGCCTGGTCCAGATAAAGGTGTGGTGAATCGGACAGAAGAATATCCCCTTTTTGAAGGGGTCTTCCTCTAAGACCACCGAACCCGGATGAGAGATTGGTTGATTTGCTTCCCATCACAGTAGGCACACAAATCCCACCGCCCAGGGCAAGGTAGCTGCGAAAACCGCTCTTAGGGGCCTTGAAAGAAATAATATCTCCTTTCCTTATCGTATGGAGACACCACATCCTAAGACTTTTCTCGTTCAACCGGGGTTGCAGATCACCACCGGTGACCGCAACAGCCAAACCGGTAAGTGCCTGCACCTTCAGTCCCAACAGGGTTATCTCAAGGCCCGCCTCGTCTTCCGGGTTGCCCGCAAGCAGATTTGCGACTCTCAGGGAAAAGGAATCAAGTGCACCGCTGGGCGCGACTCCATATCGTCCGTAACCATACCTCCCAAGGTCCTGAACCGTGGTCAGAGGGCCGGGTGAAAGAATTTCCAGCGCCTTTACCGCTTCCATTGAGACACTTCCTCCTCTTTGATAGAAAAAAACTGTATGCTGTCTCCCATCTCCATGAGTGCTGGAGGCCACTTTGTCTCATCAAAAAGTTTTAGCGGTGTCCGGCCGATGATCTGCCACCCGGCCGGGCTTACGACCGGGTATATCCCAGTCTCGCTCTGGGCGATTCCAACGGAACCCGCCGGAATCGCTGTGCGTGGGGTTTCTCTTCTAGGAGTTGCAATATTTTCCGGCAATTCTCCCATATAGGCAAATCCGGGCGTGAACCCAATCATATAAACCTGATAGATGTTTCCCGTATGGCGTTTAACGGCCTCTTCAGGGGAGATCCCGTGATATCGTGCCACCCACTCAAGATCAGGACCATATTCGCCGCCGTAAACAACCGGAATCTTCAATTTTTTGGGCGCGGGGATCTTTGATATATCAACGGACTTTTGAAGCTCATCTATGGCATTTTGAAGTGTCGACAACCTGACTCTCCGCGGTTCATAGACAATAAGCAGGGACCGGTAACTCGGAACGGTCTCCGCAATTCCCTCGATGGTACTGTTCTCCAAGGTAATAAAAAGCTCTCTCACCTTCCGGTTTACTAAAGGGCTGATCTCATCGCCCAGTTCAACAAGAAGGGCCCGGTCTCCCATGATTCGATAGGCTGGTTTATTATAGATCATGATTTTTTTACTGCTTTTCCAAATTAAATATTACCAAAAAGCTACAGGAACGTTCCCATCTGCGCGATATCGACATTCGAGGATACAAGCTCTTTCCTGATGTTCTTCACCAGCGCAACTGCCTCCGGATTATCCCCATGAACACACACGGTATCCGCATTAAGCTCTATCTCGCCGCCATCCTTGGATATGACTTTTCCCTCTTTAACCACCTTCAGGACCCGCTCCGCGGCAATATTGTGATCCCGAATCACCGCCCCTTCTTCACGCCTTGAAACAAGCGAACCATCCGGGTTATATGCCCTGTCTGCAAAGAATTCAAAGGCAATCCTTATGCCATAGCGGGACCCGACGGCCTCTAATTCTCTCCTGTTTGGCCCGGCCAATACCACAAGTATGAGATCCCTGTTTATACCTCCAAGCACTTCCGCGATGGCCTCCCATATGCTCACTTCCTGAACCGCCATATTATAGAGAGCTCCATGCGGTTTGACATGCTGAAGGGTCAGACCCTCTACCGCCGCAAATGCCTGAAGCGCACCGATCTGGTAAATAATGTAACCTTTGATCTCCTCTAAGGTGGCATCCATATATCGCCTTCCGAATCCCATCAGGTCAGGCAGTCCGGGATGGGCGCCCACTCCCACACCATGCTCCTTGGCAAGGGCGACAGTTCTTTTCATAACATTTGGATCTCCGGCATGGTATCCGCATGCGATATTGGCCGAACTGATTAAAGGGATCACTTCCTCGTCCAGCCCGAGCTTGTAAATTCCAAAGCTTTCTCCCACATCTGAATTGAGGTCAATTCTATTCTGCTGTACCATTTTTCGCCTCCTGAACAGAATTCTCTGTCATCTGTTATTAAAGATACCGGTGAATTTAAGGTGTTTTGTAAAGTATAATAGGGGTGTTTTATTATGTCATCTGTTTTTATCCCCTGAGGGCAGGCCCTTATGCAATTTTATTTCTCTATATGTGTTGATCGTCTTGAAAAAACCGGAACTTTAAGTTATCATTTTTTAAACCAAAAGGAACCATGATATTGGTACCGTTTAAACAAAAAGGTTTAGAGATGAGTATTTCCAGAAAAAGACCCCAACAGAAACTCAAAAAAGGCGACCTCTCGGATAAGCAGCAATCATCAAGGCCAAAAAAAACGAGAAAACCAAAAGAATTATTCGATCAAATTATCTTTCGCGACTGGTGCAAGTCCTGTGGGATCTGCAGTGCATTCTGCCCCAAGAATGTTATAGGGCTCGACGAAAACGGCGCCCCTTTTATTGAATACCCTGACGACTGCATCGGGTGCCGTTTTTGCGAGATACACTGTCCGGACTTCGCAATTACCATCAAAAAGCGCCCTCCTGAATCAAAGAGGAAGCCATCATGACCTCCAATCAGTCAAAAAAAAGGCGCCTCTTACAGGGAAACGAAGCAATTGTGGAAGGTGCCCTGGCCGCAGGATGCCGGTTTTTTGCTGGTTATCCCATTACGCCTGCCTCGGAAATCAGCGAGATATTGTCGGTTCGTATGCCGCAGGCAGGAGGGACTTTTATCCAGATGGAAGACGAAATAGCCAGTATGGGCGCCATAATAGGTGCCTCCCTGGCAGGGGTGAAAAGCATGACAGCAACGAGCGGACCAGGTTTTTCTCTGATGCAGGAAAACCTCGGTTTTGCCTGTGCTGCCGAGGTACCCTGTGTCGTAGTGAACGTAATGCGAGGAGGTCCCAGTACAGGACTCCCTACCAATCCAGCACAGGGTGATGTGCTGCAGGCCAGATGGGGAACCCACGGGGATCACCCTATTATTGTCCTGGCCGTTTCTACGGTTGACGACTGTTTCGAACTTACGGTTCGTGCGTTTAACCTTTCAGAGAAATACCGCGTACCGGTCATTATCCTCTCCGATGAGATGGTAGCTCACACCCGTGAGAGCATTATATTGCCTTCATCTGACGAGTTTGAGGTGATTGACCGCATTACCCCGAGCATGCCTCCTGAGTGGTACATTCCTTACGAGGATACAAGTCGAGGTGTTTCCCCAATGGCGGCCTTCGGAGAAGGATACCGGTATCATGTGACAGGGCTTGTGCATGATGTGCGAGGATTTCCCACCCAGCGTCCTGAAGAGATCGAGCGATTTATTAGTCGTTTGTTCCGCAAGATTACAAAAGGCTTCAACGAAATCCAGATGACAAGCTCAATGATGACAGAGGATGCCGAGGTAGCAGTAATTACCTTTGGTTCAGTAGCACGATCTGCAAGGCGAGCTGTCATTGAGGCCCGAGAACAGAACATTAAGGCGGGACTGTTACAGTTGATCACCCTTTTTCCTTTTCCCAGGCATCCGGTCGAGGAGGTGTTGAGGAAATGTCGCGCCGTTTTGGTTCCTGAAATGAATATGGGCCAGATAAGTCGGGAAGTAAAACGGGTAAATACGGAAGGGACCCATATCAAGAAACATAACCGGATCGATGGTCAATTCATGACGCCCGACGAGATACTCAGCCAGTTGATTAAACTTTGATTTTTTGCTGGCAGTCTTTCTTTGATGGAGCAAGCAATGCCCAAGGAAGTAACAAAGCTGATTCATAAATACCTGCGTCACGACAAAAAATTTCCACATGTCTGGTGTCCGGGTTGTGGCAACGGGATTGTCCTTGGAGCCATGATTCGCGCCATTGACCGACTAGGTTTGAAAAAGGACGATATAGTCCTGGCCTCCGGCATAGGCTGCTCAGGACGAATGCCCGTTTATGTGGATTTCAACACTCTCCACACAACTCATGGTCGTGCCCTGACCTTTGCCACGGGTATCAAACTGGCAAAGCCATCCTTAATGGTCATCACGATTATGGGTGACGGAGATGCCACAGCCATTGGAGGGAATCATTTCATACACGCTGCACGCCGTAATCTGGACATCAACGCTATCATTATTAACAACCAGATCTACGGTATGACAGGGGGGCAACATTCGCCCACAACGCCTTACGGTTGTTATTCCACAACCTCTTCCTACGGACATATCGAACATGCCTTTTCCATATCCGAACTTGCTGTTACAGCCGGAGCAGATTTTGTAGCAAGGGGCACTGTTTATCATGCAGAAC
>CAZUHR010000028.1:2560-17120 GCA_964620335.1 uncultured Desulfobacteraceae bacterium | reverse complement strand
AAATCCCGCATGCTCTGGGAGGGCTGGATAAAGGTCCTGCCTACATAATGGTTTCTGATCATACCTATCTCAAGGGGGATGCCGGATGCCTGGGCATAACCGATAGCGGCATAATTGCCGGAATCGGGAAACGGCATCATAAAGTCCACGTCACGTGGAAATTCATCGGCCAGAAGCCTCCCCTGATTTTTGCGGAACAGATATACATTCTGTCCGAATACACTGCTGTCAGGTCTTGCAAAATAAATCAGCTCGAAAACACATTGACTTTTTCGGCCCTTTACACCCGAAGGGATACTTTGCAGTCCATTATTGTTGATGATCAATATCTCACCAGGCTCCATTTCCCTTATATATTTCGCACCCACAAGGTCAAGGGCACAGCTCTCCGAGGCTACAACATAACTGGAATCCATTTTCCCAAGACAGAGGGGCCTAAATCCGTTGGGGTCCTTGACCGCAATGATGGTATCCTCCGTCATGATAACCATGGAATAGGCCCCTTTGACCAGCGCCATAGTATCTATCATTGCCTGTTCCAGACCTCTTTTTATAAATTTTGCCGTCAAATGAAGTATGACCTCGGTATCCATGGTAGTCTGAAAAATGGATCCATTATCTTCCAGTTCAGATCGAATCCGGCGAGCATTTACCAGGTTGCCGTTGTGGGCAATGGCGAGGGACCTTCCCGAATATTGAATCCTGAACGGCTGGGCATTGACAATCAGGGATGAACCCGTAGTGGAATACCGGACATGACCAAGGGCTATATGACCCTTGAGCTTTTCTAAGACCTGCTCATCAAAAATTTCCGGCACAAGCCCCATGGCCTTATGCCCCAGGACCCGCTTGCCATCAGAGGTTATGATACCGGCACTTTCCTGACCCCTGTGCTGTAGGGCATAAAGGCCGAAATAGGTAAGTTTGGCTGCCTCCTCATGTCCATGAACCGCAAAAATCCCGCATTCCTCCCTGGGCCGGCTCGGGTGACTGATACGTTTAAGGTTTTTTGAAGGTGGTTTCATAGGTCTTCCATGTCAGCAATCAAGGAATAGAAAATTTTCAGCTGAGAATTGATAGCCTCGTAAAATCGTTTCACCGGTCATTGCGAGGAGCGTTAGCGGTTGCGAGGCGAAGCCGAAGCAAACTCGGAGCCGGACGTTGACAGCAGGAAGGGAGCATAGTTCGAAATAACGTCAAAAAGGATTCCTCGCTTCACTCGGAACAGGCTCCTCAATCTCCTGATATCAATATGTTTCAGCCTATGAGATTGCTTCGCTACGCTCGCAATGACAGCATGAGGGGCTTTTTACAAAGCCTCAAGATTAAATATTGAAGATTCCCTCCTTCAATCAACAATCATAAATTCCAATAGCGAGGAAGTCGCGTTTTATAAAATAACCGAACATCATTCGGCTGTTTTATCGTGGTATTCCTGCAAGGTCTTCACCTCAAGCGTTCCTTCTTTCATTGCCTTGATAGCCAGGGCCGTAGCCCTGCCTCCTGCAATGGTCGTGGTGTAAGGGACATTGAGCGTCAGAGCGGTGCGTCGAATAGAATAAGACTCTGAAACGGCCTTCTTGTTGCTTGTTGTGTTGATGACGAGATCAATCTCGCCGTTCTTGATCATATCCACAACATGGGGTCTACCTTCTCTAACCTTGTTTACTTTTTTGTTTAAAATCCCGTGATCTGATAAGTAAGCGGAGGTACCCCTTGTGGCCACAATCTTAAACCCCATATCATAGAATATAAAGGCGGTTTCCAGAAACTCCATCTTGTCCTCGTCCTTGATGCTGATAAACACGGTCCCTTTTAGAGGCAATTTCTGCCCTACAGCCAACTGTGACTTGGCAAAGGCAAGCCCAAATGATTGATCTATCCCCATTACCTCGCCCGTTGATTTCATCTCCGGTCCTAAAAGGGTATCTACGCCAGGAAAGCGGGCAAAAGGGAAAACCGATTCCTTACAAGATACATGTGCCGGCATAACCTCCCGGGTAAGCCCCAGATCGTTCAAGGATTCCCCCATAATTACTTTAGTCGCCAGTTTGGCCAAAGAGACCCCGGTGGCCTTGCTTACAAAGGGGATTGTCCTCGAAGCCCTTGGGTTCACCTCAAGGACGTAGACCACCTTGTCTTTGATCGCATACTGGATATTCATCAATCCCACAACATTCAATTCTCCGGCAATGGCCACGGTATTTGCCCTGACTTGATCAAGGATTTCAGGCGTCAAAGAGACCGGGGGCAACACACAGGCACTATCCCCACTGTGAATGCCGGCTTCTTCAATGTGCTCCATAATTCCCCCGATAACAGTATCCCTGCCATCAGAAATGGCATCCACATCAATTTCCGTTGCATCCTCGAGAAATTTGTCTATCAAAACAGGCTTGCCGGGGGATACCTGTACCGCACTGCCCATGTAATATTCAAGATGCGCCTGATCATATACAATCTCCATAGCCCTGCCGCCCAAGACAAAAGACGGCCTTACCACAACAGGATAGCCGATTTGCTCGGCCACGCGAATGGCCTTTTTCTTATCAGTAGCAATCCCGTTTTCGGGCTGAAGGATATTCAATTTTTTCAAAAGGGCCTGAAAACGCTCCCTGTCCTCGGCCCGGTCTATGCTATCCGGGCTGGTTCCAAGAATTTTAACCCCGGCCTCTGCGAGCGGAACAGAAATATTGAGTGGGGTCTGTCCTCCGAACTGGACTATAATGCCTTCCGGTTTTTCCTGCTCTACAATATTAAGGACATCTTCCCAGGTCAGTGGCTCAAAATAGAGTTTGTCCGATGTATCATAATCCGTGCTAACCGTTTCCGGGTTGCTGTTGACCATGATACTCTCTATGCCCATTTCTCTTAATGCCATTGAGGCCTGAACACAGCAGTAATCAAACTCTATGCCCTGGCCTATACGGTTAGGGCCACCTCCAAGGATCACCACCTTCTTTCGACTTGAAGTACGGATCTCATTTTCCTGTTCATAGGTCGAATAGTAGTAAGGCGTATATGCCTCAAACTCAGCAGCACAGGTATCCACCAGCTTATATACAGGCTCTACCCCATTTGAAATACGTGTTTTGCGGATAATCTGTTCATTCGTCCCGAATATCGTCGCAAGCTGGACATCGGAGAAACCATATTCCTTTGCCTTCTTTAAGAGCTCAAAATCTAATTTATAATGCCTCGTTCCTTTTTGTACCGAGTCTTTTAACTGGATTTCCAGACTGTGAATCTGCTTAAGGTTGTAAAGAAACCAGGGATCAATACGTGTCAACTCATACAGCCTTTCAATCGCTATCCCCCGATCTAATGCCTCATGAAGAAAGAAAATCCGATTCGAGTTTGGCTGGATGAGCTTCTCTTCTATCTCATTAAGATCAAGCCCGCTATACACTGGTCGGGCCGAGTCCGAACCAAGCCCAAAGCGGCCAATCTCGAGGGATCTAATGGCCTTCTGGAGGGCCTCCTTAAAGGTCCTGCCTATGGCCATTGTTTCGCCCACGGATTTCATGGAAGTTGTTAACATATCTTCGGAACCGGGAAATTTTTCAAAGGTCCAGCGGGGTATCTTTACGACGCAGTAATCAATGGTAGGTTCGAAAGAGGCTAAGGTTTCACGAGTAATATCGTTTGCGATCTCTTCTAAGGTATATCCGATTGCAAGTTTGGCCGCTATCTTGGCGATGGGGAAGCCTGTGGCCTTGGAAGCCAGGGCCGAACTCCTGGACACCCTCGGATTCATTTCAATAACCACCATCTCTCCGGTTTCTGGGTGTATGGCAAACTGGATATTCGAGCCGCCGGTCTCCACACCTATTTCCCTGATAATAGCTATGGCCGCATCGCGCATGGCCTGATATTCACGGTCCGTAAGGGTCTGCGCAGGGGCCACGGTAATACTGTCCCCGGTGTGAACACCCATTGGATCAAAGTTTTCAATTGAGCAGATAATAACCACGTTGTCTTTGAAATCTCTCATGACCTCCAATTCATACTCTTTCCAACCTATAAGAGATTCCTCTATGATGATCTCGGAAATCATACTGGCGTCAAGGCCGGTCCTGGCAATACTCTCCATTTCTTCCCGGTTATATGCCGCCCCACTGCCCGCACCTCCCAGTGTAAAGCTGGCCCTGATGATGAGCGGATACCCGATCCTTTCAGCTACCTCCCTGGCCTGGTCCATATCTCTTACAATACCGTTCCTCGGCACCCTGAGATTGATATGATTCATGGCGTCCCGGAACTGTTCGCGGTCTTCCGCCTTGAGAATGACCGGGATCGAGGCCCCTATCAATTCCACATTCAATTTTTCAAAAAGCCCTGTCTCGGCAACCTTCACTGCAGTATTCAGTCCTGTCTGACCTCCAAGGGTGGGTAATACGGCATCAGGCCTTTCCCGTTCTACGACCTTGGCAACAATCTCCGGGGTTATCGGTTCTATATATGTACGGTGGGCCATTTCAGGATCAGTCATAATAGTGGCGGGATTACTGTTTACTAGTACGATCTCGTAGCCTTCTTCCATCAAGGCCTTGCAGGCCTGGGTTCCCGAGTAATCAAACTCGCAGGCCTGGCCGATGATGATGGGTCCTGAGCCGATGATTAGGATTTTTTTTATGTCAGTGCGTTTAGGCATGATTCAGGTTACAGGTTTGACGTATTGTGGCTTTCCATCATCTCAACGAATCTATCAAAAAGATAGCTTGCATCATGGGGACCGGGTGAGGCTTCAGGATGGTATTGGACTGAAAAAAGCGGAACTTTCTTATGTACGAGACCCTCCAAAGTGCTGTCGTTGAGATTTATATGGCTCAGTTCAATGTCAGGATCTTTCAGGGACTCCATGTCCACGCAGAAACCGTGGTTCTGGGAGGTAATCTCCACCCTGCCTGTTGCCAGATCCTTGACAGGCTGGTTGGCACCACGGTGCCCGAATTTGAGCTTGAAGGTCTTCCCTCCCAGGGCTAATCCTATCAACTGATGGCCGAGACATATCCCGAAAATCGGTCTCCTGCCTATCTGATCCCTAATTGTCTCCACTGCATAAATTACTGCGGCAGGGTCTCCCGGCCCGTTGCTCAAGAAAAGGCCTTTAGGATTAAGTCTGTTTATGGTTTCACTTTTCACATCCGCAGGAACCAGAAGGACGGTGCAACCCCTCCTTTCAAGGCTCCGGAGTATATTGAATTTCACCCCGTAATCAATGGCCACCACACGCGGGCCTGAGACCTCATCAGGCCACTGGAATTGATCAAGGCCTCCATTCAATTTGATCGGTCGACCTTCTCGCCATAACATGGGTTCCCGGCAGGTCACTTCTCTGACCAAATCCGAGCCCACCATGTCAGGTGACCTTCTCGCCTTTTCTACAAGGGAATCCGGATCCAAATCCAGGGTGGAAAGGGCCGCCTTCATGGCACCGGCCAGTCTTATATGGCGGGTAAGTGCTCTGGTATCAATGTCTTCAATCCCCGGGATATCAACGGCCTTGAGATAATCCGCCAGGCTTATTTTACACCGCCAATTGCTTGGATAGGCCTGGTATTCCTTCACGATCAGTGCCTTAACCTGAATCCTGTCGGATTCGATATCCTGATCATTGATTCCATAATTGCCTATCAGAGGATAGGTCATGGTCACCATCTGACCGCAATAGGAAGGATCCGTCAGTATCTCCTGATAACCTGACATGCTTGTGTTAAAAACCACTTCCCCGACCGTTTCTCCGTGGCCGGTAAAGGAACGGCCCGTAAACACGGTGCCGTCTTCTAAGGCTAGTATGGCTTTCATGATATGGCTTTTAATAAAATGTTCCTATTTAGTCGACGTTTTAAAACATATCACCGGTTTCGTGGCTCAAAATGAAATGGCTCAAGGCGCAAGGATGATTATTCCTTCTGTTCAGGGAATCCTGCTCCCTGATCGCGGCTAGTTAGTCCCAAGTCTTCCTCACCTTCACTCCCCTTGCATGCAGGTCTTCCTTTATCTCTCTAATCGTATAGGTCCCATAGTGAACAATAGATGCTATCAGGGCTGCATCGGCCTTGCCCTTTGTAAAGGCGTCATACAGGTGTACTATGCTCCCGGCACCTCCAGAGGCGATGACGGGAATATCCACATTTTCGGAAATAAGCGAGTTGAGCTTCAGCTCATATCCCTTTTGTGTGCCATCCGTATCGATTGAGTTCAAACAGATCTCACCCGCCCCCAAACTCTCTGCTTCCTTGGCCCAAACAAGTGCATCTATGCCGGTATAGGTCCTGCCACCGTGGATAACCATCTCATAGCCTGATGGAACCCTGCTTGATGGACTGACTTTTTTAACATCCATTCCGAGCACAATGCACTGACTCCCAAAGGCCCTGGCTCCCTCGGAAATTATTTCAGGGTTCTTTACGGCTTCGGTATTCACGCTTACTTTTTCTGCCCCGGCCAGAAGCACATTGCGCATATCCTCGACAGTCCTTATTCCCCCGCCAACAGAAAAGGGGATAAAAATCTCTTCGGCCACGCGGCGGACTACATCTATCATGATATCCCTTCGGTCACTTGACGCGGTGATATCGTAAAAGACAATCTCATCCGCACCTTCCTCATAATAGAACCTGGCCATGTCAACGGGATCTCCAATATCCACATTTTCCCTGAATTTTATTCCCTTCGTTGTCTTTCCGTCCCTCACATCAAGGCAGGGTATAATTCTTTTACTCAGCATGCTAATAAACCGTGGTGAAAGGTTTACCATCCCAGGTACAGAAATTTTTCAATATCCTGAGACCAGGAATCCCGCTTTTTTCCGGATGAAACTGCATGGCGACCAGATTCTTATGCCCAATAACGGATGAAAACTCCAATCCGTAATCGGTCGTACCTATTACGAATTGATCTGAAGAAGGCTTGGGATAATAGGAATGTACGAAATAGAACTCATCTGATGACTTAACCCCTTCCAGCACCGGATGTTTTCTGGCTACTTGCACACTGTTCCACCCCATGTGGGGAATCTTGAGACGCTCTCCTTCTCCTGATGTAAGGGGAAAGGGAAACTTCTTTACCTCTCCTGCTATCAACCCTAAACACTGTGTGTTATTTTCCTCGCTCTTATCCAGGACAATCTGCGAACCCAGGCAGATTCCCAGAATAGGTTTGCCGGCCTCAAATGTCTCCTCCAAAACCTTATCCAGTCCGATATTTCTCAAGTCATTTATGGCTCTTCCGGCTGCCCCGACGCCGGGAAAAATAATCCTTTCAGAAAGCAATATCTCTTTCCTTGTATGTGTGATGCTACAGGAAAATCCCAATTTCCTGAGAGCACGCTCAACACTCTTCAGGTTTCCGGCATTGTAGTCAATAATGGCAATCATCTTCTACCTTCCTTTATTTAGGTAGGCCGTTATTCCGCGCGCAGCCTTTCTGCCGTCACCAATAGCTCTCACTACTAGAGACTGGCCCCGAGTCATGTCCCCGGCTACAAAAAGGCCCTCTATGTTAGTCATATGTCTTTCATCAGCCTTCACGTTTCCTAGTGAATCCAACGCTATTCCCAGCTCCTCAATGAGCCTGTTTTTACCCGGACCCAAAAATCCCATTGCCAGGAGAACCATGTCGGCCTCCACCTCAAAGTCGGTGCCTGCCTTTTCAACAGGAACAAGCGGTTTTCCCTCTTCTGTGGCAACCCATTCAACTTCCGCGCACAAAAGCTTTTTAAGAATTCCATCTTCACCGGAAAATTCTTTTGTCATTACCGACCAGAGCAGCTCCCCACCCTCCTCGTGGGCGTGCGTTTGTCGCAGCATCAGCGGCCACATTGGCCATGGAGTTGATTCCGACCTGTCGGCAGGCGGTTTGGGAAGGATCTCCAACTGATAAACCTTTTTAGCGCCCTGTCGCAGTGCTGTACCCAAACAATCCGAACCGGTATCCCCACCTCCAATTACAACTACTGTCTTTCCTTTGGCTGTTATCGCTTCTGAAGAGTCACTTATCTCGCCGCTGACTCTTTTGTTCTGTTGTGTCAGGTAATCCATTGCAAAATAGATGCCTTTTAAATCCCGTCCCGGAACATTGAGTTCCCTGGGCTCACGTGCTCCGCAGGCCAGGCATACGGCATTAAAATGCCTTGTAAGGTACCGGTAGGAAATATCTTCCGCGACCGTTATTCCTGTCTCAAAAACAACGCCTTCCTCCTCCATCAAACTAATGCGGCGATCCACAGCCCATTTCTCCAATTTGAAGTCCGGTATCCCGTACCTCAGAATCCCTCCCGGGTATCTGGCATCATCATACACGGTAATCCGGTATCCCGCCCTGTTCAACGTATCCGCCACGGCCAGTCCGGCAGGCCCGGAACCGATTATTGCAACCCTTTCATCATACCGATTCCCGGGCAGGCGTGTTTGTAAATAACCACTCTCAAATCCCCTCTCTATTACAGCCAGTTCAATCTGCCTGATGGTTACGGGGTCCCAATTGATTCCCGCCACACAAGCTGCCTCACAGGGAGCCGGGCAGACACGCCCTGTGAATTCGGGAAAATTATTTGCCGACAGTAAAATATTCAGAGCCTCCTGCCAGTTACCCCTGCACACAAAATAGTTGAATTCCGGGATAACATTGGCTACAGGACATCCATACGCATGGCAAAACGGCGTACCGCAGTCCATACATCGCGCAGCCTGCCGATGAATCTCGTCGTAACTCAGCTGCCGTTCTACTGCCTTGTAGTCCTTGAGTCGTTCGTCCCTGGGACGGTATCCAGGATCTTTCCGTTTATATTCCATAAACCCGGTTGCCACTTTCAATAAATTACCTGTGCTGCACCTCTTCCCTTTCAGTAGATTCGTCCTCTTTGCTCATCTTGCCCAGGACTCTGCGGTATTCCATGGGAAAGACTTTGACAAAAAAGGGCAGACAGGCCTCCCATTTAAGAAGTATTTTAGCTGCCTTTTTGCTGCCGGTATACTTAACATGACGGGTGATCATACCTTCCAATTCCTTAATATCCTTCTCATCCTGGACCAGCTCCAGGTCTACCATATCCAGATTACAGCGACCGTCAAACAGTCGCTCAGGGTCATATACGTAAGCAATACCGCCACTCATCCCGGCGGCAAAATTGATACCCGTCTCGCCCAGGACAACAACTCTCCCGCCTGTCATGTATTCGCAGCCGTGATCGCCGACGCCTTCAACAACGGCATATGCGCCGCTGTTTCTGATGGCAAACCGCTCACCTACCCTACCATGGATGTACACCTCGCCTGAAGTTGCTCCGTACAGTAACACATTACCGGCGATTATGTTTTGTGACGGATCAAAGTCGCTGCCATTGTATGGCTTTACAATGATCTTGCCTCCAGATAATCCTTTACCCAAATAATCATTGGCTTCACCTTCCAGAATCATTGTTTGACCCTTTGACACAAATGCACCGAAACTCTGGCCTGCCGCCCCCCTGAGACTGCAAACGATTGTATCATCGGGTAGACCCGTACTGCCATAACGTCTTGCAATCTCACTGGAAAGCATTGTGCCTACGCTCCGATTCACATTTTTTATCGGTAGTTCGATCGAGATCCTTTTCTTGGACTCCAATGCGTCTTTCGCACGATATATGAGTTCTCTGTCCATGACGTTTTCAATGTCATGTTGCTGTGGCTCAATGCAGCGAAAAGGAATATTTTCATCCATATTCGGACGGTAAAGGATCTTTGAAAAATCCAATCCTTTTGCCTTCCAGAAACTCACAGCCCTGTCCATATCCAAAATATCAGATCTGCCGACCAGATCGTCCATTTTGCGAAATCCCAATTGAGCCATATATTCGCGGATCTCTTCCGCAAGCATGGCAAAGTAATTCTGCACATACTCCGGTTTTCCCGCAAAAAACTTACGCAGTCTTGGATCTTGCGTTGCGATACCGACTGAGCAGATGTTTTTATTGCACTCTCTCATCATCACACAGCCCAGTACGACCAGAACTGCCGTTGCAAAGCCAAATTCCTCAGCCCCTAAAAGTGCTGCGATAATAACATCACGGCCTGTTTTCATCTGACCGTCCACCTGCACCCTGATTCTGCTCCGCAACCCGTTCAGGACAAGTGTCTGCTGTGTCTCGGAAAGGCCGAGTTCCCACGGAGACCCTGCATGCCTGATTGATGAAAGCGGCGAGGCCCCAGTACCACCATCATACCCGCTGATCAGAACCATATCCGCACGCGCCTTGGATACTCCTGCTGCGATAGTTCCGACTCCGTTCTCGGACACAAGCTTTACTGAAATTCTGGCATATTCGTTTGCATTCTTAAGATCGAAAATTAGTTGTGACAGATCTTCAATGGAATAGATATCATGGTGAGGCGACGGCGAAATCAGAGTGACCCCCGGTGTAGAATGACGTACCCGTGCGATCTCTTTATTGACCTTATGCCCGGGTAGCTGACCTCCCTCGCCGGGCTTGGCACCCTGTGCGATCTTGATCTGAAGCTCCTTCGCATTGACCAAGTACTCAGTTGTCACTCCAAAGCGCCCGCTTGCCACCTGCTTTACGGAACTTGAACGGTTATCTCCGTTCGGGAGAAGCTTATATCGGGCCGGATCCTCGCCTCCCTCACCACTGTTGCTCATGCCCTTTATGCGATTCATGGCAATGGCAATGGTCTCATGGGCCTCCCTGCTGATGGAACCGAACGACATGGCACTCGTTACAAATCGCTTCATGATTTCAGACGCAGGCTCGACTTCTTCTATGGGAATAGGATTCGTTTTTGCGAAACAGAACAGACCACGGAGCGTTGACGCTCTTTCCACCTGGTTGTTGATCAAGTCTGCGTATTTTTTGTATAGCCTATAGTCGTTTTTCCTGGTCGCCTGCTGAAGCATGGTGATGGATTCCGGTGTCCATAAATGCCTCTCCCCGTCCACGCGGAGCCTGTATTGTCCTCCACTCGGGAGGATCTTTGGCGCGTCCAGCGCCTTGTTATAGGCCTCCTTGTATCGCGCGTTTGCCTCTGCAGCAATTTCATCGAGTCCAATGCCTTCTATGCATGAAGCTGTGCCCGTAAAGTACTTGTTTACCAAATCACTATTAAGGCCAACAGCCTCGAAAACTTGTGCACTCCTGTAACTCCGCATAGTAGAAATGCCCATCTTTGACATGATTTTTAGCAATCCCCTGCATAGGGCCTTAATATAGTTCTCAAGGGCCACCCCGACGATCAGGTTCTTACTCAACTCCCCTTTCAAGTCCATTGCTGCGACCGTATCAAAGGCAACATACGGATTCACAGCCGTGGCTCCATATCCTAAGAGCAAAGCCATGTGCATCACTTCTCTGGCCTCACCGGTTTCCACGATAAGCCCTGTGTTGGTCCGCAGGCCTTTACGAACCAGAAACTGGTTGACCGCCGATACCCCGAGAAGGGCCGGCATAGGCGCGGAACCTTCAGGGAGATCCCGGTCGCTCAGGATGATCAGGGTGTATCCTCTGGCCAAAGCCTTCTCGCTCCGCTCACAGAGCTGTTCGATCGCCACATCTAAGTGCCTTCCTGTACCACCAGCGGGAAATGCCATGGGCAATGTTATGGAGCGAAAGCCTTCAACCTTCAGGTGTTTTAAACGTGACAAATCCTCATTAGAAAAAATCGGATGCAACAGCTTGATCAGATGGCTGTTTTGTGGAACCCCGGATAGGATATTTCCGGGGTTACCGATAAAAGTCATTAGTGACATGACAAGTTCTTCCCTGACCGGATCGATTGCCGGATTTGTCACCTGGGCGAAGAGCTGTTTAAAATAGCAATAAAGCATCTGATTTTTTTCTGAAAGAACCGCCAAAGGGGTGTCCGCACCCATGGAACCAACAGGTTCCTGTCCGTTTGAGGCCATTGGTTCGATCAGCATCTGAAGATCTTCGCGAGTATATCCGAAAAACTTTTGGCGAAACAGGAGCTTATCAAACTCGGGCCTAATAGACGCCACCTCACTGTAAAACCCCCGCAAGGTAATCTTGTTCTCCTCAACCCATCTGCGATAAGGTTGTCGCCTGGCAAAATATGTCTTGATTTCTCCATTCTTAAGGACACGCTTTTTATTCGTATCGACTAATATTACCTGACCCGGCCTTAAAGCCCCTTTCTCGGCAATCTCATCAGCCGGGAAGTCGAGGACACCCGCTTCTGACGCAAAAACCATGAACCCGCTTTTAGTGATAGTATAACGGGCGGGCCTCAGGCCATTGCGATCCAGCATGGCCCCCACCTGACTCCCATCTGAAAATGCAACAGCTGCAGGTCCATCCCACGGCTCCATCAAGCCTGCGTGGTACTCAAAAAACCCGCGTTGATCCGGACCCATGGGGTATTTGGCACCCCATGCCTCAGGCACAAGCATAAGCATGGAGTGTGGAAGTGAGCGACCGGCATTAACAAGGAGCTCCAGGACATTATCAATGCAAGCTGAATCACTGCCCCTCTCATCAATGATCGGCAGGAGCTTTTTTATGTCATTCCCGAATAGGTCTGACTTCAACATGGATTGTCTTGATCTGATCTGATTTAGATTGCCGCGCAGGGTGTTAATCTCCCCATTATGCGCCAGATAGCGGAAAGGCTGTGCCAACTCCCATGATGGGAACGTATTGGTGCTGTACCTCTGATGGACAACTGCAACTGAGCTCACCAGTTCACGGTCGCTCAGATCTTTGTAAAACCTCAGTAACTGCGGAGCTGAAAAAAGGCCCTTGTAGACGATTGTGCGGCACGAGAAACTTGGAATATAAAATATTTCCCCGTCGCCGACTGCCTCCATTGCCTGATTTTCAACCTGTCTGCGAATAACATAGAGCTTTCGATCAAGTGCATCTGCAATCAGTCCTTTTCCGTCTATGTAGCATTGCATTATGATAGGCTGCTGCTGCTTGGCCTGGCCCGAAATAGCGCTTTCATCAACGGGGACATCTCTCCACCCAAGGAATCCCAGGCCTTCTGAGCCGACAGTCTTTTCCACAATACGTGAGCACTCTTCCATAACCCCTGATGATTGGGGCATGAAAATCATGCCCACACCGTAGTTGCCAGGATCAGGCAAACTGATGCCCACATGCTTACAATCTCTCCGAAACGAGGCATCTGGAATCTGAAAAAGGATTCCGGCGCCATCTCCTGTCTTGAAATCACCCCCTACTGCACCACGGTGGAGCAGATTTTCCAGGACCCTGATTCCCTTCTCAATAACGCTATGGCTTTTTATGCCGTCAATATTTGCAACAAACCCAACGCCACAGGCGTCATGTTCGTTGCCGGGATAATACAACCCCTGTGCTTTCGGAAATCGGCCAAACATATTTTTAACAAGTCTTCCCATAATCCTGCTACTCTCGAGACCTTCGAAAAACACCGACATTGTCATTGCGAGCACAGCGAAGCAATCTTGGTTTTGCGTGAAATTCAATGAGATTGCCGCGTCGTTTCTCTCCTCGCAATGACCGAAAAGGCCAATTTTTATAAGGTCTCCTCTGTTGGGCCTTAAGTAATTTAAAAACTTCTCGGCCTCCTGGAAAAAAGCTCAATATCTCCAGCAGGCCCAATTTTGCATTTATGAATCAATTTAAGTGGTCAGCAGTAGGTCCGAGCGTACCTATTAATCCCACGCATTGAACCCACCATGTAACGGACTGCTGAATGCTCGCACTCTAATCCATACAATTACTAGAACATATAGATCTGATGGCTGTCGGGGTTTTTCCCGAAGTAGGTTATGTCATCGATTTTGTCAAGCTCTGGTCCCCGGCAAAGGGCATAAAGGGTTCTCTCCACCCCAATACCGCCACCAAGTGTATCAGGAAATGAGGGTTGACCCTGATCATTTTTCTTGGCGGCCATCATTAGAAAAGGCCCATAACCGCCCAGTTCGTCAATATTCTTGATATTGCCCTCGAAAATAACGGGCCTGGCAGGGATAACTCCATTATCCAGCAGCCTTTCCACAATCGCCTCATAAATCCATTCCCTTACAGCACCCGATAGGATTTCGAGCGCAGGAGTCTGCTTGCCAGTATCTCTGACAATACTCTTTGCGCAAATGTCATAATTATAAATCATATCCGATGCCACTTCCGAAAGAGAAACCTTACCTTCGGGTCTCAGGTAGGGATACACCAAATCATAATTTTCTCTTAAAAGACCTGTGATCCAGAAAAACGGCTCCTTGATTTCCTCTCCCAGCTTCAACTCGTAACCGGATCTATACTTCTTTTTTGCCTTATCACACGCAAAACGAGGAAAAGGTTGTTTAGGGACCTCAATGACTACACCGAGGGTTTCTAAATCATCCTCATTTTTTTCAACTAATTGTGTCATGGCATGGATTATCAACCGTTCAAACAGATCCATTCCTTTCTCCATATCCTCGGATAAAATCTTTTTCACCGTTTCCGGTTTTTTCAGATATGTCTCCAGGTCAACACCCCGATTTCGCCTTATCTCAAGGTCCATCTGGCTGAAATCGATCAGGTATTTGCCCCTCTGTACCCTGTCCGGGCTTT